>JANMVY010000363.1:0-4988 GCA_031393535.1 Actinomycetes bacterium
GCGTTTCGCGATCGTACGGGCCCCGTCGTGATCCCCGGGGCGGGCCACTTCCTGCAATGGGAACGCGCCGATGTGTTCAACCCGCTCGTCGCCGCCTACTTCGGCGACGTGCGCGAACGCCGGCGCGTGGCGTCAGTGTGATTCGAAACGCTCGCGGCGCACGGTCGCCTTCTTGCCCTTGATGGTGGTGCCCTTCAAGGCACGGATCACCTGCTCCGCGCGTGCTTCGGGCAGTTCGACGAGTGAGAACCGGTCTGCGATCTCGATTGCGCCGATCTCGCGCCCGCTCACACCGGCCTCGTTCGCGATCGCCCCGACAAGATCTTGTGGGCGAATACCCGAGCTGCGCCCGACGCCGATATAGATGCGCGTCGTGCCGCCCGCCGGATCGCGGCCCTGGCGTTCCTCGCGCTTGCCGGCCCGCGGTCGTGGGCGCTCCTCCTTTTGTGGACGAGCCACGGCATCGGGGATCTCGTGCTCGTCAGCAGCGGCCGCCCCGTCGGCTTCGTGGGCGAGCTTCACCGCGGCGAGGGCGATCTCGACGATGTCGAACTCGTCCGACAGCGACTCGACGATCGCGCGGTACCGCTCGAGATCACCGGTGACAAGGCTCTCGCGCAATGTGGCACGGGTGAGCTCCATGCGACGCGAGTGCAGGTCGGCGACGGTGGGTACCTTCTCGATGGAGATGCGCTGCTTCGTGACACGTTCGATGTTCTGGAGAAGTCGGTGCTCGCGCGGTTCGGCGAGTGTGATGGCGACACCTTCGCGACCCGCTCGCCCGACGCGACCGATGCGGTGCACGTACGAGTCGGGGGCGGACGGAACGTCGTAGTTCACGACATGGGTGAGCTGGTCGATATCGAGGCCGCGCGCTGCGACGTCGGTGGCCACGAGAAGCTCGGTCGTGCCGGCGCGCATGCGCCCCATGACGCGATCGCGTGTCTCCTGGTTCATCCCACCGTGCAACGCTTCGGAGCGATAGCCGCGACCGTTCAGGGTCTCGGTGAGTTGATCGACCTCAGTGCGCGTGCGACAGAACACGAGGGCGGCTCCCGGCGCTTCGACGTCGAGGATGCGGCCGAGCGCCGCTGCCTTGTGGGCGCGCGCCACGATGTACGCGCGCTGTTGCACGAGCGGCGACTCGCCGCTTTCGAGCCGCGCGGCTTCGATGTGGATGCGAATTGGATCGCGCAGGTGGCGACGAGCAACCGCGGTGATCCGCGACGGCATCGTGGCGGAAAAGAGCACGGTCTGTCGCGTGGACGGCGTGGCTTCGAGGATGAGCTCGATGTCCTCGGCGAAGCCCATGTCGAACATCTCGTCGGCCTCGTCGAGCACCACAGCCTCGACATCTTCAAGGTGCAGCGTGTTACGCCGAATGTGGTCGATGGCCCGACCGGGCGTCGCGACGACCACGTCGACACCGCGGCTCAACGCTTGTAGCTGACGACCTATCGGCTGGCCCCCGTAAATCGGCACTACGCGTGCGTCGAGCTCGCGGCCGTACTTGTGCATCGCTTCGGACACCTGCATGGCGAGCTCGCGCGTGGGCACGAGCACGAGCGCCGTGGGTGCGTCGCCGCGACCACGGCGACTCAGCCGATGAAGGATCGGTAGCGCGAACGCCGCGGTCTTGCCGGTGCCGGTAGCGGCCTGACCGAGCAGGTCGCGCCCGGCCAACAGCGGCGGGATGGTCTCGCGCTGAATGGGTGTCGGCTCTTCGTATCCGAGGGCGCCGAGAGCGGTCAACAGCTCGGGTCGAAGGCCGAGGTCGGCGAATCCCACAGGGTCGTCGTTGGTATTGGCGGTCATCGGTGCAGGGTCCTCCGGTCGGCGCACGTCGCGCCCCAACCCGCATCGATCCGAGCGCGCTCACATGCGCTGCTCACTTCCAACGGGCGTGTTCACGCTAGGCCGTCGGGTGCAGGAACCGACGAGGGCGCCCGAGCCCCTGGGCAGGGGAGAGGTCGACCTACGCCGGCGTGGGTCTACGCTCAAGGGGTGATCCTCGGTGTGTCGCACATGCAGCTCGTGGTGCGTGACGTGGCGGCCAGCGCGACTTGGTACTGCCAGGTGCTCGGGCTGGAGCAGTTCGTTGCGGGGTCGATCGAGTCAGGTCCGTACGCCGGGCTGCGTCACCCGACCGCACGGTTCGTGATCGGTTTGCAGACAGCCGCGGCTGAGCAGGTTCCGGGGCTCTCGTCGACGGCAATCGATCACCTGTCGTTCGCAGTAGCCGACCGCGCCACGCTCGACCGGGTCCGCACCGAGCTGCTCGGTCGAGGCGTCGCGATCGGGGCGATCTTCGAAGAAGCCGTGAGCTACAACGCGCGGGTGCGCGATCTCGACGGGCTGGTGCTCGAGCTGACTGCGCCCAAGCGATGACTCAGTTCCACGCCGGCTCGTCGGGATACTCCGCGAGCATCGCGAGCGAGCCCGGCTGGCGCTTCAGCACGTCCTGCCAGAGCGCCTGGGGCATCGGGGTGCAGGTGTCGGTTGTCGTCGAGTCGAGCACGATCCAACCGTTGGCCGCGAGCTCACCTTCGAGTTGGCCGGGGGCCCAGCCGGCGTAGCCGGCGAAGATGCGGATGTTGCTGAGCTCGCGAATCGGTCCGCCCGCTTCGAGGTTGACGATGCCGATGTCGCCGGTCACGCGATTCCACGCCGCAGGCTCCGCGTGTCCGCTGCGGAGTTGTCCGAGTGCAATTGCATTCTCGGGTGCGATGGGCCCACCGACGAAGACCACATCGGGTTCGCAGACTGCAGCGGCCCATTGTGGGAGCGCGGACACGATGGGGTAGTCGGTGGGCCGGTTGAGAACCACGCCGAGTGCCCCTGCCGCGTCGTGGTCGAGCATCAGGACCACGGTGCGGAAGAAGTTGGGGTCGCGCAAGTTCGGGCCGGCGAGCAACAGGCGGCCTCGGGTCGAGCGCATTTGCTCAGTCTGCCTGCCCGCGACGAGGTGTGGTGTGCTGTTCGCCTGATAGTTCAGTCCATTTGGCTCATTCACCGGCTCTTTCCATCTGGTTGCATCGTCAGTTGTGAATCCGCCTTCGGTGCCGACCCGCCTGCGGAGAAACGACGGTGCGAAGGTCTTCGGGCCGTATCGCCGGCCTTACCGGGGGCGACTCATCGTGGCCGGCACGCTTTCGGTCTTCCAGGCCGGCCTGATCGTTCTCCAGCCGTGGCCACTGAAGCTGGCAATCGACCACGCGGCAGGCGACCAGCCGCTGCCGAGCTGGGCAGGAGCATTCTCGAGCCTGTCGCCATCGGGGCTCGCTGCGGCGACTGCAGTTGCGTCCGTGGCCTTGGTATTGGTCTCGACGCTCATCGGTTACGGCGAGACGATGGTCGTGGGTCGAGTCGCTGAGCGACTCGGCGCAGATCTGCGGCGCGGGGTCATGGCGCGTCTGTTGGTGCTATCAGGCCACTTTCACGATCGCCACCGCAGCGGCGACCTCGTCAGTCGCGTCACGAGCGACGTCGGCCGGGTGCAGGACGCACTCGTCGCGAGCTACACGGTGCTCGTCCCCGAGACCCTGACCCTGTGCGGAATGATATTGGTGTTGCTGAGCTTGGATCGCACGCTCGGTCTCATCGGGTTGGCCGCGGTACCCATCCTTGTGTTGGTCGTGGTGAAGCGACGCAGGGTCGTGCGACGTACCCAGCGGTTGTCGCGCGACGAGGCAGGCCGTCTTGCATCGACGACGACCGACATCGTTCGTAACGTCCGCGTTGTGCAGGCGTTCCAGCGCCAGGACGACTCGATGGATCGATTCTCGTTCCGCAACGGTGCTGCCACTGACGCGGCCATAACGAGTCTGCGGGCGGATGCACGCTTCTCTCCGATTGGGAACTTCGTGTTGGCCATCGGCAGCGCATTGGTTCTTTGGGTGGGCGTCCTGCGGGTGAACGAAGGGCGCATGACAGTCGGGACGCTGTTGATCGTGCTCTCGTACGTGGGGAGCGTCTACGGCCCGGTGCGATCCCTTTCGAGTCTTGCCACCAGTCTGGCGCGGGGTGCGGCGAGCAAGGACCGTCTTCTCGAAGTTCTCGCGAGCACCGAAGAACTTCCGGTATCCGAGCGGGCTGTGCCCGCGACAACGCCCAGCTATGGCATCTGGTTCGCGGACGTCGGATTCGCATACGAGGCGGGCGTACCCGTCATCGACCGGGCTACCTTCGGCGTCCAACCGGGTGAGCACTACTGCATCGTCGGGCCCACGGGGGCAGGCAAGAGCACGTTGCTGCAACTCCTGCTGCGGCTGTACGACCCGTCTGCGGGACACATCTTCCTCGACGGCGTCGACCTCAAGGACATCGACCCATCCTCACTGCGTGCCCGGTTCGGATTTGTTTCGCAACAGCCCTGGATGCTCGATGGGACGATCGAGGACAACATCCGATTCGGGCGTCCGGAAGCGAGCCGAACCGAGGTCGAGATCATCGGCCGGCTGGCACTCATCGATGAATTCGTGGATCGTCTGCCGCTCGGGTACGACACGCCCGTCGGTGAAGGTGGAGCGCGATTGTCGGGGGGACAGCTGCGACGAATTGCGTTCGCCCGCGCCGTGGTGCGGCTCCCCGACGTCCTGCTCCTCGACGAGCCGACCAGCGGGCTGGATGCACACAGCGAGTACCAGATCATCGAGGCCATCGAGCGGGTGCGGACAGGGCGCACCGTCATCACGGTCACACACCACTTGAATCTTGCCGAGCGAGCCGATCGCGTCGCGGTGCTCGAGCGCGGCCACATCGTCGAGGTGGGAACGCCCTTCGAGCTGCGCCATCGCGACGGGGCCTACGCGCGCCTTCATCAGTCTGCGGAGAGATCGGGCCGGGCGGCGGACGCATCGCCGTCCGCTCCGACTTCACTCCGCGTCGTGTCATCAGACAAACGGGAGGTGAATACATGAGCAAAGTCAAGGGTTGTTACGTCGTTTCCCCGAGCCGCAAGGGTTCGGGGTCCGGTGGTTCGAACAAGA
>JANMVY010000111.1:0-1562 GCA_031393535.1 Actinomycetes bacterium
CTGGCCGCTCTGCACACCCTCGAACCGCGCCCCGCGGTGCTTGTGGTCACCCATGACGCCGCCCTGCTGAAGAACGTCGACGAGATCGTGCGCATGGAAGCAGGTCGCGTCGTCGAACACCGCGATACCGCTCTCGGCCCGATTGTCGTGGCACGCTGACGGTTCGGGGTTCGGGGCCTCACCGCCGCCGTGCGTGCGTAGGCTGACGGCGTGGCTCGGTTCCTCTCCACCGAATGGGTCGATGCGCTCGATGCCGCAGCCGCCACCCTGACAGTCGATGACCAGACGACGCTTTGTGTCGAGTACGTCGTCGACCGCTTCACATACCACGTCACCTACGCAGCAGGGCGTGTGCACTTCCACAACGGCGCAGCCCACGCGCCCACCGTTCGCCTGGTCGTCGACCGCGAAGCCGGCTTCGCGGTCGCGCGCGGCGCGCTGAGCGCGCAGCGGGCGTTCATGGACGGCCTGCTGCGCATCGAGGGTGACACGTTGGCCCTCGCCGACGCACTCCCCGCGCTGCGGCTGCTCGGCGACACCTTCGCCGCGGTCCGAGCATCGACCGAGTGGTGACGTGCCTGAGCTCCCCGAGGTGCGGGCACACGCCGAGCGGCTCACCGACGCGTTCGGCGACGCGACCCTCGACGGGTTCCGCGCGCTCTCGTTCACCGCGCTGAAGACCTTCGCGCCCGCACCCGACGCAGCGGTCGGCGCGCGACTCGTCGTCGTTCGCACGCGTGGCAAGGCGTTGTTGCTCGGCTTCGAGTACCACACGTTCGTCGTGCACCTCATGCAGGGCGGCCGCCTGCGCCCCGACCCGAAGCGGGTCGCGAAGGTCAAGGGTGGGTTGGCGCGCTGGACGTTCGACGATGGCCGAGCGCTGCTGCTCACCGAAGCGGGCACCGACCACAAGGCGGGTGTGTGGGTACGCGAGGGTTCACCAGCCGATGCCGGCGCGCTCGAGCCATTCGCCGAACACGGCCCCGACGCGGACACGGTGACCGTCGATGAGCTCGCCGCAATCGTGCGTCGACCGCCTTCGGGTCGGCTGCACGGGTTCCTGCGCGATCAGCATCGCCTCGCCGGGCTCGGCCGGCGCCTCGCGAACGAGATCTGCTGGACGGCGGGGCTGTCCCCGTTCGCCGCCACTGGCAAGCTCACCGATGCCGAGATCGCCGCGCTGCACGCGGCCATCGGTACGTGCATCGCCGACGGGCTCGCGTACGACCGTTCCCGCGACGACATGAGCTCGTCGAAGGACCGGCCGAGCGCGGTGCACCACCGCGAGACACAGCCCTGCCCACGCTGCGGCAACGGCATCCGCGCCGTCGAGTACGTGCGCTACACGGTGAACTACTGCGCGACGTGTCAGACCGGCGGCAAGATCCTCGCCGACAACACGACGAGCAAGTTCGTGAAGTAGTCGGGTCTGCGCGCGCGCACCTGGCGCAGCTCGCACGACGCCCCGTGCGCTACAAACGATTCGGTCAGATGAATCCGAGGTCGCGCACTGCTTCGCGTTCTTCTTCGAGCTCGGCCACCGAGGCATCGATCTTCGCCCG
>JANMVY010000148.1:0-3872 GCA_031393535.1 Actinomycetes bacterium
GGGCTCGGGCGCGTCGCTCGACACACCGATCGTCCACACGGTCGGTTCGCCCACCGGGCCGATCTCGTGCGCGGTCTCCTGCTCGGCGAACGCGTCGAGTACGTCGCGCGACGGGAACGTCACGAGCGTGTCATCGGGTTCACCGGTACGAACCAGCACATCGTTGTTTCGCACGATCATCCAACGTTCGGTCATCGACGCCTCGCGAGCTGGTTCGCGGCGACACGCCGCAGATCGTTGATACCGTCGAGCAGCACTTGCGCGTGCCCGATCTGTGCCCGAAACCGCGATCGGTTCTGGTCGGGCCACGCAATGTGGAAGTACGTGTCACCGTCGAGGTAGTCGGCCAGGAACCGCAACGCGTTCTCGACCGTCAACATCACCCCCGCGATGGGTAACGCCTCGGCCTCGAGCGGGTGCAGGTCTCGTGCATACCCGTCGAGCCAGCCGCGCAGCACCAGACCGAAGCGTTCGGTCTGCAACGAACCCGCCGCGAGGTCGTCGTCCTCGGACGCGCTGCGGCACATCGTTCGCACCAGCTCGCCGATGTCGGCGAGGAGGGGCCCGGGCATCGTGGTGTCGAGGTCGATGACGGTGAACCGCCCCTCGGCACCGCGGACCACGTTCGCAGCCTTCGCGTCGTTGTGCACGAGACGGCGCGGGAGTTGGCGCCACGCGTCGAACTCGTCGAGGTCGTGCACGCGTTCGAGCATTCGCGACGCGCGTTCGATCTCGGGTTGTGCACGCATGAAACGATTCGCGGTGTCGCGCAGCACGGCGAAACGCCACTCGCGCTCGCGCGCCGCGAAATCGTGGAACGACGCAATGACCTCGACGTAGCTGTCGACCGGCTCGTCCGCGAGTGCTGCGGCATAACGGCCGAACGCCCGGCTGATGCCCTCGACCTCGGCGAACGACGGCGCCGCGGCGCTCACCTCACCGTCGATCCACCGATATCCGCGCCAGATGCCCCCGTTTGCGTCGCGTTGCAGCAGGGACCCGTTGGCGGCGCGGAGCCAACTGATCGTGGGAACATCCGACGCGGCGAGTGCCGCTTCGAGTCGTTCGAGATTTCCCATCAACTCGTGAGGTGCGCGGAACACCGAGTCGTTGACACGCTGCAGCACAACCGGAGGTGCCGTGTCGATCCGCCATGTGCGATGAATGTGGCCGCCGTCGAGCGCCTCGGCACGCGACGGCACGGTGATGCCGAACGCGTTCAAGATCTCGGGCGCAGGTGTCGGGGCCATGGTTCAGTAGGCACCGGCGAGGTACTGCTCGCGGCACGCGTTGCGTTGGAGCTTGCCCGACGATGTCTTGGGCAACGTACCGGGCTCGACGAACACCACATCCTTCGGTGGGACACCGCACGTGTCGCGCACTCGTTCGACCACGAGCCTGCGCACGACGGTCGGGTCGTCGGTACGCACTTCGGCCACCACGACCACGCCCTCTTTGCCCGAACGCCCGGAGACACCGAAGACGACGACGTTGCCGGCTCGAACACCGTCGACAACGCCCGCGGCGCGCTCGATCTCGTCGGGGAAGACGTTGCGGCCGCCGACGATGATGACGTCTTTGATGCGGCCGCAGATCACGAGCTCGCCGTCGACGAGATACGCGAGGTCACCCGTGCGCAACCATTCACCATCGAACAACGCGCTGTTCGCATCGGGTCGCTTGTAATACCCCGGCGTCACCCAGCTGCCCCGAATCTGCAACTCACCGACCACGCGATCGGCGAGCACGTCGCCGGTCGCCCGGTTGACGACCCGCAGCTCAAGGCCCGGCACGGCGCGTCCGAGCGTGACGAACGAGCGGGTGTTCGCCGAGTCACGTGCATTGTCGCCGTCGATGCGCACAACCGGCTCAGCGACCCCGTCGCACTCGAGTTGGTCGCGTCGCACGTGGTCGACCCGCAGCCCTCGACCCGGCTGCGGGAACGCTCCGCCGATCACCAACTCGGCCATGCCGAATGCCGGGAAGACTGCTGCGGGCGCAAAGCCGTGTCGAGCCGCGGCGTCGATGAATCGTTCGACCGCCGACGCATCGACCGGTTCTGCGCCGTTCAACAAAACCCGCAAGCACGACAAGTCGAGCGGCGGGCAGCTTCGAAGCGCGCGGGTCGCCAACACCCACGCGAAGTTGGGGCCGGCGGTGACCGTGCCCCGGTACTGCGAGATCCATTGCATCCATCGCAGCGGCGCGCCGAGGAAGTCCTGCGGAGCGCCGAGCACGAGCGAGCAACCGATGCTCATCGGCAACATCAAGAACCCGACGAGTCCCATGTCGTGATAGAGCGGCAGCCACGACACCATCACATCGGTGTCGCGATCGATCGCCGCCGCGTGTGCGATCGCATCCAGGTTCGCGCACACCGTGCGGTGCGGGAGCATGACGCCCTTGGGGTCCGCGGTGGAACCGCTCGTGAACTGCAGCACGGCGAGCGAGTCGGGGTCGACGTGTGTTTCGGAGTATCGAGCCGTGCCGAGCTGGTCGTAGGTGAGCACCGGCGCGTCGCCGGGCTCGGTCTGAACAAAGGCGGCGAAATCGGGATCGACGAGGACCAGCGCGATGTCGGCCTGCGCGATGCGTTGACGGGTCTGCTGCACGAACTCGTCGATCGACGCGAGTCGCATCGGCAAGGGCAGAACCACAAGGGTCGCGCCCGCCAGCCACACTGCCTCGATGAGGGTGACGTGGGCCCGCGTGGTTGGCCCCAGCACCGCGATGTGGCTGCCCTGCCCGAGCCCGCGCGCCGCGAGCGCGCCCGCGGCACCCTGCGCGTCGGTTTGCAGTTGCATCCAAGAAACATGATCTTCGCGGCCACCCACGACGAAGGTGATGCCCCGTGCCCGACCGGACGGACCGCCGGGTCGCGACTCTGCCGCACGCGCCGCGACCAGCAGACGATCGGTGAGCGTGGACATGATGGGCGATCCTAGATCGCGGGCGCGTGCCCGCCGAAAGGCCGCCCGCCGTCGGCGCCGGTTGGTACTTGTGGCGCGGCCTCGCTGCTATGCTCACCCCTCGCTCGGGGCTATAGCTCAGTTGGTAGAGCGCTTCCATGGCATGGAAGAGGTCAGGGGTTCAATTCCCCTTAGCTCCACGCTGGTCAGAGGCGGTTTTCGTACCGAGCCGAAAGCCCCAAATCGCCGCCTGGGTGCTTCGTTGGGCGCGTACGGAACCTTGGGCCACCACGGCCGCCAAGCCGAGGACCTGGTCGTCCGCGACGGTGGCCGATTGCCACCTGGAGCGTCGTGTCTGCCTCGAGCCTCAGTGGCTCACGATTGCACGCGGCCGACGATTCACACATCGAACGTGGCGGGCAGCTGCCGCGCGATCTCGGTCAGCAGGCCGACCAGCGCACGCCGCAGGTCGAAGCGACCCGGCTGATCAGATCAGACCTTGGTGCCCTGGAGGGCGACACAGAGTCCATTGACGGCGCGGTCGGCGATGCGGTTGAAGAACGGGCGCAACGCGAGGTCGGCGAAGCGGAGCACACCGTTGAAGCGGAGCTGGGCGTCGTACTCGACGATGCTGCCGTCGCCGTCGGGCGTGACCGCAACGCGGTCCTCGGAGGTGAGAACACGGCTCCTCGCGAGCACGAGCACATGACGCGGCGCGTCGTACTCGACGGTGCGATAGGTAAACATGATGTCCTTTGGTACGCCGGCGATGGTCACGTCGAACACCGAGGCGGCTCCGCTGCCGTCGCCCATGGTCTGCGCCACGTTGCGCACACCCGGATCCCAGCGGGCGAAATTGCGAAGATCCGCCATGTAGGCGAACGACTCTGCGGCCGACCACGGCGTGCGAACCTGGGTGACGTAACGAGCCATGGCAACGTTCTACTTTCTGCGTCGCGAAAG
>JANMVY010000199.1:0-10021 GCA_031393535.1 Actinomycetes bacterium
GTGGCGGTGGCGGGATTCACGGTGCGCACCTCCGACGAGCGCATTGAACGACCGTAGGCTACCGGACGACTGCCGAGCGGCGGCACGCGGCACGCCCGAACCCACCTTCCGGACCCACCTTCCGGCAATCCGTTCGTCCGCAGGAGATCCGAGCAATCCGTTCGCCGGTCGGCTGCGAATATCCGGTGTGACTGTCATTGCGGACGACTCGGCAGACCTCACGACACCCGCGCCCCGTGACCTCGAGGCCCTCTTGGTCGCGGCGGCTCGCGGCGATACCCGAGCGTTCGGTCGGCTCTACGACCTGGTCTCGCCTGCCGTCTGGCGCGTGGTCAAGCGGGTTGTGCGCGACCCACGCCTCGCCGAAGACGTGACCCAGGAGGTGTTCGTGCAGCTTTGGCAGAAGGCGTCGAGATTCGACCCCACGCGTGGATCGGCACGAGCGTTCACGCTGACCGTCGCACATCGCCGGGCGGTCGACGCGGTGCGCAAGGAACAGACCCATCGCGACGCCACTGAACGAGCCGGCCGTACCGAAGCCGCAGCGGCACCTGACACCGCGCGGGTCGCGTTGAGCCGCATCGATCGCAACTCGGTACGGGCCGCCCTCGCCTCGCTCACCGATCCGCAACGACGTTGCATCGAGTTGGCGTACTTCGGCGGCCTCAGCCAGTCGCAGATCGCGAGCACACTCGACATACCCCTCGGCACCGTGAAGACGCGTGTGCGCGAGGGGCTCATACGTCTGCGCGACGCTGTAGGAGTGTCGGCGTGAGTGGCGATCACGACTTGTCGGGCCTGTACGCCCTCGACGCGCTCGACGCCGACGACCGCGTCCGCTACGAGGCTCACCTCGTGGTGTGCCACGTCTGCCAAACTGAAGTCGCCGGGTTCCGCGAGGCCATCACGATCATCGGGGACACACCACCGCCGTCGCTTCGCGCTCGCGTGCTCGCCAGCATCGAACCCGTCGCAGCGTCGGCCGAAGTCATCCCGATCACCCGTAGGCGTTCGGCGCGGGCGACCGCGCCGTCGCGCCGGCTCGCGTCGATGATCGCTGCCGCGGCGATGGTCGCTGCGGTGATCGGAGGCCTGATCGCAACACGCGACGGAAGCACCCCCGATGAGGCGACGTTGTTGGCCGATCTCCGTGCAAACGGAGCGACCAGCGTGTCGATGAGCGGTACGGCAGGCGTCGACGCCCAAGTGGTCCGCGCGGTGTCAGGCGACCGCGCGGTGATCGTGCTCGCCGGGCTCGCCCTGCTCGACGACGCGTTCACCTACCAGGCGTGGACCATCGACGCGAACGAGCGCGTGCGTCCCGCACCGCGGTTCCGCCCCGACGCCGCGGGTCGCGCGCTGGTGGTGCTGCAGTCGCTTCCAGCCGAACTCGACACGGTCGCCATCACGATCGAGCCGCGCGGCGGGTCGACCCTGCCCACCAGTCCGGTGGTTCTCGTGGCCAAGGTCGTCTGAGGCGTCGACGTCGCTCGCACCCACGCACTACCGTCCGTTTCCGGAACACCCGAACACCCGAGCACGGGCACACCGGAACCGCAGGGAGCGATGAGCGACTACGACACGATCACCGTCCAGCCGCTCACCAGCGCGATCGGCGCGACGGTCGACGGCGTCGACGCGACCAAACCGCTTCCGCCACGCCAGGCCACAGAGATCCGCAAGGCTCTGCTCGATCACCTCGTGATCTTCCTACGTGGGCAGGACCTGACCGAGGCCCAACAGCTCTCGTTCGCCGCGAACTTCGCACCGCTCAACCCGGGCTCCATCGACCCACGACCGAACCCGAACCCGTCATACTTCGTCAACCTCGAGGACACTCCCCAAAGCCCGCCGAAGGCCGACCGTTGGCACACCGACGTACCCTTCGTCGCCCAGCCACCCGATATCGCGTTCTTGAACATGCGCGTGACGCCCAGGGTGGGGGGCGACACCTTGTGGCTCAGCTTGTATGCGGCGCACGATGCATTGTCACCGGTGATGCGAGACCTGCTCACACCGCTACGACTCGACATCGGGCTCGGCGCATCGGCGGCCACGATCAAAGAGCTCTACGGCGACGACTACTACAACGCAGTCGTGGTGCCGTTCACCAGCGTGCACCATCCCCTCGTTCGTGTACACCCCGAGACGGGAAGGCGGGCGTTGTTCCTTTGTGGTTCGTTCATGAATCGCATCGTCGGGCTGAGCAACGACGAGAGCGACACGTTGCTTCGATTTCTGCAACTTCGGCTCGATGACCCGAATATCCAGGTGCGGTGGAAATGGCAGCCGTACGACCTCGCCATCTGGGACGAGCGCTGCACCAACCATCGTGCGATGTCCGACCACTACCCTGCGCATCGCCTTATCCGCCGCTGCCTGGCGGGTGCGGGCACGCCCACTGGCGTCGACCCAGGCATCGAGAAGACGCCCGAGGAGACGACGACACGCACTACGGCGTCGTGGTACCCGACCACGGTCCATTCGGCGACCGGGGAGCGCTGCGTGACGTCAACCACGCAGCCGTGACACGGTTCTCCGGGTGGCGCTCGAACCCTCTGTGAGCACGGCCGGACACTGTAGGTCAACCCACCCGGCGCGTCTATGCTCGGGCGCGGTGGACCCGGCGGCACGATCCCAGCAGCCCGCCGATCACCTCCCGCCGGCCGCGCTGTCCCGTTCGACACGAGCCGGAGCCGCGGCCGCGAGCGCAATCTTTCTCCCGGTTCTCGTGAATTGGTCATGGCATCTGCAGCCGACCCGCTACACGAGCGACTTCTACGACGTACAAGCCCGCCGCCTGTTCCACGGACACCTGAGCGTGCCCATCGATCGCATCGGCCTCGAAGCCTTCCGCCACGGCGACGTCTACCACCTGTACTTCGGGATGTTCCCGACGCTGCTGCGCATGCCGATCCTGCTCGTCACGGATCGATTCGACGGTCGACTCACCCAGCCGTCGATGCTGGGCGCCTGGGTCCTGCTGCTGATTGCACTGCGAGGGCTCGCATGGCGCGCACGGATCCTCGTTCGCGGCGACGTGTCCGACGTCGCGGTTGATCGAGCCGACCGGGTGATCGCGTTCGTCGTGCCACTCCTCGCTGCCGCCGCGACACCGGTGCTGTTCCTCGCGAGCGTCACCGCCGTGTACCACGAGGCGATCCTGTGGGGTCTCGCCTCATCGCTGTGGGCGTTCGATCGTCTCCTCGTGGTACTCGCCGCGCCTACTCGCCGCGCGGTCTGGTGGTTCGGCGCGGCCGCCACGATCGCAATGACATCGCGCGCGTCGGTGGGGCTCGCCCCGTGTGCGGCCGCCGGAATCGCCGCCGCACTGTCGCTCGCGCCGAGCGTGCGCTCCCTCCCGCGTGCGCTGCGTCGCGGCACGACGCGCCTCGGCGCACGCCTCGACATCGGCGGGCTCGATGCTCGCATCGCGGTCGGGCTCGCAATCGCCGCGCTCGTGCCCGTTGCCGCGCACGTCGCGGTGAACGAAGCCCGCTTCGCCACCGCGCTCAGCCCGCCGTACGCGAGGCAGGTGTGGACCGAACAGAGCGCAGATCGACGCGCCGCGCTCACCGCAAACGGCGGCTCGCTGTTCAACGCCCGCTACGTGCCGTCGACGGTTGTCGCGTATCTCCGGCCTGACGGCGCGGAGATCACGCGCCTGTTTCCATACGTCTGGTTCGACCCACCGGCCCGCGTGTTCGGCGATGTCGTGTTCGACACCCGAGACCGCACCGCGAGCCTCACGGCGCTTTCGCCCGCCTTTGTGGCGCTCAGCGCATGGGGCCTGGTCGCGGTCGCTCTCGCACTCCGTCGTCGACGGGCTCTCGCACGACTCGCAATCCCCGTCGCGACAAGCACGGTGGCGGCGTTCGGGGTGCTCACCATCGGGTTCATCGCACAGCGTTACGAAGGAGATCTGCTGGTCCCGGGCACACTCCTCGCGCTGATCGGCCTCTATGCCGTGGTCGACCGGGTCGCCGCGCGCGAGGTGTCGCTCCGATTCCGCCGCGCCGCACTGGTGATCGCCGCAATGCTGTTGGCGTGGAGCGTGTGGGCAAATCTCTCCGTAGCGCTGCTGTATCAGCGGTTGTACGTGCCGGTGCACGACGCCGACCGGCATGCATTCGTCGAAGTCCAGTTCACCATGCAACGAGCACTTCCCCGATCGATCGTGTTCGCGCATTCCGAGAGTTCGCCCACCGATCTCGCCGGCGCCGGCGCGTTTCACATCACGGGTGCGTGTGGCGCGCTGTGGTGGTCGGACGGCACTATGTGGATCCAGATCGAACCTCTGCCCTCTGGCACAAGTCCGCTATGTCGAAGATTGGTGCAACAGTGACCACAACCGCCGGCGTGCGACAACGACTGCGAGCCGCGGTGGTGGGCACGTCGTTCGGTGGACGCGTGCACGTCCCTGCGATGCAAGCTGCCGGTTTCGAGGTGGTCGCCATTGTCGGGCGCGACATTGACCGCACGCGCGATCGTGCCGCGTCACTCGGCGTCGCACACGCCTGCGGGTCGATTCAGGAGGCGCTCGCGCTCGGTGTCGACGCTGTCACGGTGTCAACGCCCCCCGACGGTCATGTCGAGCTGGTGCTCGAGGCCATTGACGCAGGCGTTCATGTTCTCTGTGAGAAGCCCTTCGCTCTCAATGCATGCGATGGCGAGCTGATGTACCGCGCGGCCATCGAACGAGGCATCGTGCACTGCACATCGTTCGAATTTCGCTGGAGCCCACTCGATGCCGCCGTTGGTCGCGCAATAGCGACCGGCCGGATCGGTCGCGTGAAGCTCGTGACCTTCTTGCAGATCAGCTCGCTGGTCGCCGGCGGCATGCATCCCGCGTTCAACGGCGAATGGTGGTTCGACGCGCGGCGCGGAGGCGGCATTCTCAACGCGGCCGCACCGCACAACATCGACCGCTTCCGCTCATGGGCCGGCGAGATCACTTCGGTGAGTGCACGGCTCGATGTCGCCGGGCCCCGCGAGGCATCAACCGACGCGGCCGAAGACACGTACACCGCGACCTTCCGCATGCGAGACGGCGCAACCGCGCTGATGCAACATTGCGCGGCGGCCTGGGGTGAGCCCACCTACGCGTTCAAGATCGTCGGTGCTGACGGCACGATCACACTCGGGCGCGACACGGCAACCATCGGTCGCGGGCCCCGCGACATCGAGGCCATCGTGGTTCCCGATGACCTGTCGCTGCCCGATGTCGCGATCCCGGGCGACGACCCGAAACATGCGTTCACGTTCATGGAGCTGCCACCGTTCGTACGCCTCGCCGAACGCTTTCGTGAGGCCATCGAGCACCGCGATCCTTCGTGGTCCCCGGCCGGGGCGCCGGCCACTCCGACATTCGCCGACGCACTCGTCACGCAGCGCATTATCGACGCGATGCGCAAGTCGAGCCGCGAGAACGCCGCATGGGTCGATATCGAACCGCTCGACGAGGCCGCCGACCCGATCACGAAGGGTTGAGGCCGATGCTCGCGCCGTCCGATCTCGTCATGTGCACCGGAACCATGCGGGGGGTCGACTTTGCAACCAAGGCTCGCGCGGCGAGCAATGCCGGCTTCGATGCAATCTCGATCAGACCGGCCGAGTACGACGAACTCGTTGCTCTCGGATGGTCGGCCGCAGACATCCGCTCGTTTCTCGCCGATCTCGGTCTCGGAGTCGCTGAGCTCGACCCGGTGATGACCTGGCTGCCCGGTGCCGAGGCGCCGCCCGGCATGCACGCGGTCGATGAGGTGCTCGCAATCGCGCGTGCGCTGCGGCCCGACTGTGTGAGCGTGCTCGTGCCGGTGGCTGCGCCATTGCACCTCGGCGAAGCGACCGTCGCGTTCGCCGCCTTGTGTGACCGCGCGGCGGATGACGGTGTGCGCGTGGCCATCGAGTTCTTCGCCTGGTCCCCGCTGTGCAGCCTCGCGGACACATGGACGATCGTGCGCGACGCCGGTCGGGCGAACGGCGGGATAATCCTCGACACGTGGCACCATGCGCGGCGCGGCGGCACCGTGGATGACATCGACCTCGTCGACGCGGTGCGCATCTGGGGCGTGCAGATCGCTGACGCACCGGCCCGACCCGTTCTCGACGACCTCGCCGCTGAATGCCGCCACCATCGCCGTTGGCCGGGCGAAGGCGAACTGCCGCTCGACGCGATCGTGCAGGCACTGCGGGTCGGTGGGTGCCGAGCGCCACTGAGCATCGAGGTGTTCGGCGACACGACCGACGCCGCCGACGCAAGTGCGCGAGCACGGCGCGCCTATTGCGCGTTGCGCACCGTGATCGACCCGTCGCGGCCGCGACCCTGACTTGGTCATCCCGCTACAGTCCGGCGCGTCGACCCGCTCGGCCGACGCGCGAGTCAGGGGAAACACGTATGCGTAATCACCGCACGATCCTCGACGGTCTGTGGTTCGGCGAGGGACCCCGCTGGCACGAGGGATCATTGTGGTTCAGCGACATGCAGGGCCACCGCGTGGTGCGCACCGATCTCGCCGGGAACGCGTCGACAGTTGTCGAGTTGACCCACGACGATCCGTCAGGCATCGGTTGGTTGCCCGACGGACGACTTCTCGTCGTCGCGATGGAAACCCAACGGGTTCACCGACTCGAAGCCGACGGCACCCTCGTCGAACACGCCGACCTGTCGCGGATCGCACGCGGCGACATCAACGACATGATCGTCGGTGCCGACGGCACGGCATACGTCGGCGACATGGGATCCAAGATCCATGTGCCCGACAGCCCGCGAGTACCGGGTCAGACCATTCGAATCGCCCCCGATGGCTCGGTGTCGTGCGCGGCCGACGACCTCGCCTCGCCGAACGGCCACATCATCACCGCCGACGGGTGCACCTTGATCGTCGCCGAGAGCGGCGGCGCGCGCCTCACCGCCTTCGATATCGCAGCCGACGGCACGCTCACGAACCGGCGGCTCTACGCGGCGCTGGTACCCGAGGACCCGGCCATCGGGTTTGCACCACCCGATGGCATCTGCCTCGACGCGGCGGGCGCAGTGTGGGTGGCCGATCCCATCGGCGCGCGAGTGTTCCGCGTGTTGCCCGGCGGTACGGTCACCGACTCGTTCACGTTCAACGGTGTGATCCCGGTGGCGTGCGTACTCGGTGGTGTCGAGCGTCGAACGCTGCTCGTGTGTGTTGCTGCGAGCTGGAAACGCGAACTGGTGCGCCAGGCCGCGACCGGCCGCATCGATGCGTTCGACGTCGCGATCCCCGGCGTGGGACGTCCCTGACGACTCCGCTGTCCACCCGCGCACCCACCCTGCCCCCGCCTCGCGCTCCTCGCGCTCATCGCTCCTCGCGCTCCTCGCGCTCCTCGGGCGCCTCAGAGGATCCGTGAGAGACCGGGCACCGCGATGCATGCCATGCCCTCGTGCACGACCAGCAGCCCGCGCTGGACGAGCAACGTCAGCAGGCCATCGAGCATCGACGGTGACAACCCGAAACGGGTCACGCCACCCAGGTCTCGGGCCACGATCTCGATGTCGGCGCCCCGTTCGCCGTGCTCGGCGACGGCACGGAGGTAGCGTCGCTGCCCCAGGGACAACTGCGTCGACCATGTCGCACGCAACTGCGCCGCACGTGCCGCATCGGCTCGTTCCGCGGCTGCCGTGACGCGCGCAGCCGAGATCACGGGGTCGCGGGTCGAATCCCAGGCGCCAGCAGCCTGGGTGAAGGCGAAGTCGGGCACACCGTCGCTCGCTCGGTACAACGCGTCGACCGCATCAGGCGCGAAGCAGCGGTCATGACGCGCGGCCACGCCGCCGAGAACGTCGGCCAATGCGTTCGGCGTCAGCGTAAGAGACACCTCGACCCATATGTCACGGGTCGCAGGTTCGATCGCGACGCACGATCGATGCGTGGCGGACATGATCGATCGAAACGACGGGTTGTATGCCATCACCGCCGCGGTCGCGCCGAGCAATGGCTCGCTCTCACGGCGATGCGCCGCGTGCACGTCGTCGACCGCGAGCATGATTCCCCACCGCGCGTCGGCCGCAGCCGCCGCGAGCGCGCCGAGCACGGGGGCATAGGTCAGGTCATCGGGTTCGGTGCTACTGCGGAACGCCTCGACGATCGTGCGCATTCGAGCCGCCGTTATGTCGCCCGCGTGGTCGCGTGTGATCGTCTCGACCGCATGCTCGAGACCGGCCGCGACCGCCGAGCGAAGCCGGTGTTCAGGCCGCGCCGCGACCCGCGCGATGGCCCAACGCTCGACCGCCGCGCAACCCACGATCGCGTCGATTGTCGCTCGTGCCCCATGGGCGACGCCGCCGGTGAGCAAGGTCGGGCGCGCGGGCAAGGTGACCCCCGCGGGGCCATCGCCGGCCGCGAGCTCGAGGCGCAACCGGTCAGGCGCTATATCCCAATGGAACGGCGCCCGGAACGGGTTCGGGCGCGAGCGATCGTGCTGCGTTGTCTCGCTGCGCCAGGATGCCCGCGATCGCATCGGTGTCGTTTCCTCGGTTCCGTGCCCGTGCCCGTCCCGTTCCTTCGTCCCGGCGTCGCGACGAGTTAGGCCTTTTGGCTCAAATGCGGCAGAAATGGGGCGGGGTGCTCCGACTTCGTAGCCAGCATGAACCCTTGCCGCTCCGCACCCCTGCGAGACCCGTCAATGAGGGAGGTGCGCGGTCTCGTTGAACGAGCGCAGCGACGCTCCCGCAGGACCCAACGCGACCCGCATGATCGACGCGGGCGCGACGAAGCAGCGCCACGACACCTCGTCACCGGCACCGAGGGTCCAGCCCAACGCGGCCTTGATCGGCGAGACGTGGGTGACCACCACGATGACGTCGCGGGTTGCGCGTCGCACAAGATCGTCGCAAGCCGCGCGTACCCGCGAACCGAGGGCGCGCAGCGACTCGCCGCCCGGTGGCGCGAAGTCGAGATCAGCGCGCCATGCAGCCCAACGCTCAGGACCGATCTCGGCGTTGGCGATGCCGTCCCACTCGCCGTAGTCAAGCTCGATCCAGCGATCGTCGATCTCGGTGGGTGCGCCGAACGCCGCTGCGGTATCGCGGGCGCGGAGCAGTGGGCTGGACACCACGAGGTCGACCGTGCCGATGGTGGCGGCGAGCGCCCGCGCCTGCGCGCGCCCGGTGTCGTCGAGGGCGACGTCGCGATGGCCGAGCAGCTCGCCCGCCGCGTTCGCGGCGGTGCGACCATGACGAACGATGATCAGCACACGCGCCCCCTCCCTGGTTTCGATCTCGCGAGACGACCGGTTCGCAAGAAGCGTGTACGAGCGGCCGGCTCGGCGAGCCCGCATTGATGCGCCAGCCAGGCGAGCGCGCCGAGCCCGATCGCCTCGAGCACGAGCGACAAGGCCACGTGCGCCCGTTCGGGTACCTGACCGCGCCCGAAGGCGCCGGCACCGAGGAACGGCCACCAGAAGAGATCGGCGCGGCTCCATGTGCCGTCCGCGACGAGGTGCAGGAACAGACCGATCGGCAGACCCACGAGGCGACGCGCGACGAGGCGGCGACGGTGCGTGATGACTGCAACCACCACGAACGTCGCGACGCTACCGAGCAGGGTGTGTAGGAGGTACGGGTGGCCGAGCGCGACCTCGACGGCCGGCAACACGGCGCCGACGATCACGTATCGATAGTCCATAGCCGGGCTGTCGAACACCGCCACGACGACGAGTGCGGCGAACGCTGCGAACCAGAGGAACACCGCTCGCTCAGCGAACGAGGATGCGGCCGCACTCCTCACAGTGCGCAACCACTTCCGGATCGAGCTTGCGGATACGGTCGAGCTCGACGGCCGCGAGTTGCAGGTGACAACCGCGGCACGAGCTGCCTTCGAGCCTGGCCACGGCCACGCCGCCGAGCCGCCGACGCAGATCGTCGTACTGGAGGAGCACGGCCGCATCGAGCCCGGCCGCAAGGTTGTCGCGTTCGTCCTGCAATCGGGCGACCTCGGAGTCGATGACACCTTCGCCGGCGGCAAGGCGACCACGGCTGACGGCCAGTTGC
>JANMVY010000209.1:0-2222 GCA_031393535.1 Actinomycetes bacterium
CGGTCCAAGGGCGAGGCAGGCACCGGCAACATCGTCGAAGCCGTGCGGCACCTGCGCACCATCATCGGCGACATGCGCAAGCTCACCCAGGCCGATTCCGCCGAGCTCTACGAGTGGGCCAAGCGGCTGCAGGCACCGGTGTCGCTCGTGCAAGAAGTCGCCGAAACGGGTTGGTTGCCGGTGCCCATGTTCTGCGCGGGTGGCATCGCCACCCCGGCCGACGCCGCGCTCGTGATGCAGCTCGGCGCCGAAGCGGTGTTCGTCGGCTCGGGCATCTTCAAGAGTGACAATCCGGCGGCGCGTGCCAAGGCCATCGTCGAGGCAACCACCAACTTCCGCGATCCGCACATCCTCGCCAAGGTGAGCCGGGGCTTGGGCGACGCGATGCCCGGCCTCGAGATCGGCAAGCTCGACACCTTGCTCGCCGACCGCGGTTGGTGAAGGCGAGCACGTCACTCGCTGCGGAACCCCCGGGGGCGCATCATGATCGTCGGTGTGCTCGCGCTGCAAGGGGCGTTCGCGCGCCATGTCGAGGCCTGTGAGCAGCTCGGTGTGCGGGCGTGCGAAGTGCGTGTCGCGGGTGATCTCGATCGTGTCGACGCCTTGATCCTGCCGGGCGGTGAGTCGACGACCATGTCGCAACTGCTCGTATCGCAAGATCTCTTCGCGCCCATCGCGGCCCGGCTCGCCGAGGGCATGGCGGCGTTCGGCACTTGCGCGGGGTTGATCCTGCTCGCACGCGAGGTGCTCGACGGCCGTGCCGATCAGCAGAGCTTCGCGGGCATCGATCTCACGGTGCGGCGCAACGGCTATGGCCGTCAGGTCGATTCGTTCGAGACCGATCTCGACGTCGTCGGGGTCGAGCGAGGTTCGTTCCACGCGGTCTTCATTCGTGCGCCCCGAGTCGAGTCGGTCGGCGTCGGAGTCGACGTGCTCGCCCGGTTGGGCGATGATCCGGTGGTGTGTCGCTCCGGGCGAGTGCTCGTCACTGCCTTTCACCCCGAGCTCACCGACGATCTGCGCCTGCACGAGCTGTTCTTGTCCCTCACAGGAGACTGACCATGTCCGGCCATTCCAAATGGGCCACCATCAAGCACAAGAAGGGCGCCGCCGACAAGAAGCGCGGCACGCTCTTCGCGAAGCTGATCAAGCAGGTCGAGGTCGCCGCACGCCAAGGCGGCGGCGACCCGAACGGCAACGCGACGCTGCGGACCATGTTCGCGAAAGCACGCGAGGCCTCGGTGCCGCTCGACACGATCGAGCGGGCGGTGAAGCGGGGCACCGGCGAGCTCGAGGGGGTCGACTATCAGAACGTGACCTACGAGGGCTATGCGCCGCACGGTGTCGCGCTGCTGGTCGAATGTCTCACGGACAACCGCAACCGTACCGGTGGCGAGGTGCGTGCCACCTTCTCGAAGAACGGCGGTTCGCTCG
The DNA here is from genome assembly GCA_031393535.1 of Actinomycetes bacterium. Classification (GTDB taxonomy): domain Bacteria; phylum Actinomycetota; class Acidimicrobiia; order Acidimicrobiales; family WLNW01; genus WLNW01. The sequence goes on from JANMVY010000209.1 coordinate 1,435, forward strand.
CCGAGCCGGGCGCGGTGAGTTGGCAGTTCACCCGCACCGGGGTCGTGTATCTGCCGCGTTCGATCGACGAGGACACGTTGATGTCCGTCGTGCTCGACGCGGGAGCCGAGGACATCGTCGACGAGGGTGACAATTGGCGGGTCACGTGTGCGCCGACCGACCTCCCGGCGGTTCGTGCCGCGCTCGAAGACGCAAAGATCACGTTCGAGTCGGCCGAGGTCACGATGCTGGCGTCCACGTCGGTACTGCTCGATACCGAGGCCGCGGCGAAGGCCGTGCTGAAGCTGGTCGACCTGCTCGACGACAACGACGACGTCGCAGGTGTGTACGGGAACTTCGACGTGCCCGAAGCGATCCTTCACGCCGTCGCGTTGTGACAGCTCAGGAGATTGCCCGATGACCGGCACACATCGTGTCACCGTGGGTGACGCCGCGCCCGCGTTCTCGGTCGAGGGTACCGATGGCACACCGGGCGGTCATCGCACCCACACGTTGGCCGAGCTGCGGGGCCAGCCGGTGGTGCTCGCGTTCTACCCGGCTGACAACTCGCCGGTGTGCACGGTGCAACTCGCGGCGTATTCGACCAGCATGCGCGACTTCGACATCGCGGGCGCGCACGTACTCGGACTGTCGCCGCAGTCGATCAGATCGCACGATTCGTTCGCGGCTGCGCACGGCGGTTTCGCGTTCCCGCTCCTCGCCGACCGGGACAAGACGGTCGGTGCGAGCTACGGCATCCTCGGTCCACTCGGGTTCTATCGCCGTTCGATCTTCGTGATCGATGCCGA
>JANMVY010000226.1:0-1814 GCA_031393535.1 Actinomycetes bacterium
CACGTGGGTTCCGTACATCGGCGACCGCATGAACGAGGCCTATCGACAGCACGCCATGTTCGTACGTCCGCGGTTGGCCCGGCCGCCCAAGGACTACCTGTACGAACAGGTCTACGCGAGCTTCCAGCACGACGAGAGCGCGCCGGCGGCACTGTGGGCGATGGGCTACCGCAACGTCATGTTCGGCAGCGACTACCCGCACCTCGAAGGCACCTACGGCCACACCCAGAAGACGCTGCACGACCTGTTCGACGACGTCGATGCCGATGTGCGGCACCGCATCACGCGTGGTGCGTTCGAAGAGCTGTTCCCGCACGTGTGCGCGCCTGCGACGTAAACGCGGCGGGGCATGTCGGCCTCGGTCGGCGTTCGGTGTTGCTCACGCGTCTCGCACGCGCCGAAGACGGCTGCGTGCGCACCGCGTAGTCTCGGGCTTCGCCAAGTCAAAGGGGTTGCGATGGCAACGACGAACGATGGAACGAACTGGGGTCGGTTCGGCGCGGACGACGAACGGGGCATGCTGAACCTGCTGACCCCCGAGGTCGTGCTGGCCGCGACCCGCACCGCGAAGTCGGGCAAGGTGTACAGCCTCGCGCTCCCGATCCAGCGCCACGGCGTGCCGTACTTCGATTACCGCGGCGCACCGGCCCGCCTACCGTTGCGCCACCAGAGTGATCCGGCGCAGTTCGTCGAGTACGGCGCGCCTGAGGACCTGGGCGCGAACGAGGACATCTTGATCATCGCCTCGCACAACGAGACACACCTCGACGCGCTCAGCCACGTGTACAGCGAGCGGCAGATGTATAACGGCTTCTCGGTCGACGCGGTGAGCGTCACCCACGGGGCCACCAAGCTCGGTGTCGAAAAGGTCGGCGTGATCGTGGGCCGCGCAGTTCTGCTCGACATGGTGCGCCACCTCGTCAGCGAAGGCGATTGGATCGAAGGCGCGCGCGGCATCAACTCCGACGATCTCGCGGCGTGCGCCAAGGCGCAAGGCACCGAGGTTCGCCCCGGTGACATCGTGCTCGTGCGCACAGGATGGATCGACAAGTTCCTGTCATGGAACGTGATGGGTCCGGCCGACTTCTCCGGTCGGGAGTTCGGCCAGCCCGGCCTCGATGTCGGCTCGGTGAGCTTTCTCGACGACCACGATGTCGCAGTGGTGGGATGCGACAACAGTGCGATCGAGGTGCTCGGCCGCGAGGGCGACGGATTTCTCAGCGTCCACGTCGAGTTGCTGGTCAAGCGCGGCATCCATCTCATCGAGCACCTCATGCTCAAGGAGATGGCCGAGGACCGCTGTTACGAGAGCTTGTTCATATGCGCGCCGTTGCCCGTCGTGGGTGCCGCCGGCAGCCCGGTCAATCCGGTCGCCATCGGCTGAGCGAGGTCGCTCTCGGCATCGGTTCGGAACTGCCCTTCGCGGTTGCACAGCGCGGCGCCGCGGTCGTGGAATGATTCCATGGCCGGAGCGGAGGGACAACGATGCGGTTTTTTGATCGGGAGCGGCTCGACCGGGCGTTCGACGCGCGTTCGGTCGCGGTCATCGGCGCCACGCAGGCAATGGGCTACTTCTGGCTGCGGATGTTCACGGACTTCCCCGGCGCGGTGTCGTCGGTGCACGTGAACCCGGCATCGATTCACGACATCGAGGCGATGGGTATTCCCAACTACCGCAGCATCGTCGATGTGCCACGACCGGTCGACTACGTGGTTGTCGCCACGGCGCGCCGACTGGCGATCGAGACCTTCGCGCAGTGTGTCGAAGCCGGCGTGGGAGCGGTCAGCTTCTTCACCTCGGGGTTCTCCGAGAC
>JANMVY010000255.1:0-2163 GCA_031393535.1 Actinomycetes bacterium
CCGCGGTGGCGGATTCCGGCGGGACGCTGCGCCTCGGAGTGGTCGGGGTCGACTCGCTCGACCCGGCACGCGCGAACCCGGCCTCGCCTTCGTCGATGCTCGTCGCCGACCTGCTCTATGACGGGCTCACGGGCTACGACCCGAAGAAGGGCGCCGTCGTCGGCGTGCTCGCGCGCTCGTGGGGGGTGTCGGGCGACGGCCTCACCTGGACGTTCGAGATCGACCCCGCGATGACGTTCGCCGACGGCTCGCCGGTGCAACCCGCCGATGTGAAAGCGTCGATCGAACGTGTCGCGACGCGCGGCGACGCGTCGGTTTCGGGTGTGCGCCTCGCCGCGATCGTCGGGTATGACGAGTTCGTCCGTCAGGCCGCCCACGAGATCACCGGCATCACCGGGGCGGGGGCGACGATCCAGTTCCATCTGCGCGCGCCCTACGCCGCGTTGCCCGAACTGTTGGCCGATGCGGCGTTCGGTGTCGTGCATGCTGGTGACGTGACGGCCACCGGGTTCGCGGCGTCGCCAGTGGGAAGCGGTCCCTTCGGCCGTGTCACGCGAAACGCGGCCACGTTGTCGTTGACTCGATCACCGGGCTCGCGTGCCCGGCTCGCCAAGGTCGAGGTGACCGTGTTCGCCGACTCGGCCGCGGCCTACGCCGCGTTCGGCCGCGGCGAGCTCGACGAAGCGCCGATACCCGCGGAGCTGGTCGACGAGGCGAAGGCAGCCGTGGCCACGAACGGCGGCTCCGTCGTGAGCGCGCCCGAGCAGGTGAGCTTCGTCTACGGCATGAACGTTGCCGCACCTGCGCTGGCAAACGTGCAGCTGCGTCGGGCAATTCTTCGCGCAGTCGATCGCGACGCGGTTCGCCGTCAGCACTTTCCGGACGCGACCACGATGACCGGGCTCATCGGTCCGGGTGCGAACGGCCAGCGTGACAACGCATGTGGGCTCGCGTGTGCGTACGACACGCGAGAGGCGAGCGCCTTGCTGAAGGCCGCGTACCCGAACGGTGGCGTGCCGACCGTGCACGTCGACTACTTCGCCGGCGACAACGCGCGCGAAGGGAAAGTAGCGGCGGCCATCGTCGAAGGCCTTCTCGCCGCGGGGATTCCCGCGGCGGTGCGCGAACACACGTTGGCCGAGTTCCAACAGCTGGTGGCGAGCGGCGGGGCCGAGCTGTTTCGCTATGGATGGATCGGCTCCTATCCGTCCGCTGATGCGTACCTCTCTCCGTTCGAGTTGCGCGGTGCCGACAACGTCTTCTCTCTCGAGGACGCCGAGTTGACGGCGTTGTTGGCGAAGGCTCGCGGCGAATCGGCCGACGCACCGCGAACGTCGGCGTATGTCGCGGCCGAGGATCGCATCTTCGCTCTCGCTCCGGTGCTGCCCCTGGTGCAGTATCAGACCACCGTCATCGCACGCGCGAGGGTGCGCGACCTCGTGGTCGCGCCTGACGGCTCTATCGATGTGCTCCGCGTGTACGTCACGGAGTAGACGATCGTTCCGATCGTCAGGTGCGTCGCCGGTTTCCTAGGCTCATCGCCATGAGCGATGACCACTCGACCGCCGCCGTGCCGACAGTCGAGTTCCTGAACGAGATCGGGGTCGGCAGATTCCCGGGTCATGTCGGGATGCGCGTGGTGCACGCAGCGCACGGTCTGTTACGAGCCGAGCTCGACGTGCAACCGCATCATCTGGCGCCCAATGGGTTCCTCCACGCGGCGGCAGTGGTCACGTTGGCCGACACCGCGTGCGGGTACGGCGTGCGGACGTGCCTGCCGGACGGGGCGAAGGGTTTCACCACGATCGAACTGAAGTCGAACTTCATCGGCACGGCCCTCGACGGCATGATCGGGGTCGAGGCCACGCTCATGCATGGGGGCAAGCGCACGCAAGTGTGGGATGCGACCGTCCGTGTGGGCGCGGCGGTGGCGGGCGCGGATGGCCGGGCACTCGCCCTCTTCCGGTGTACGCAGATGGTGCTTTGGTAGGCCGCACCGCGTGGTGCCGTTCGAGGCGCGCACGCTATGCTGGCGGCCCACGTCGGAGTGGCGGAATAGGCAGACGCGCCAGCTTGAGGGGCTGGTGCCCGCAAGGGTGTGGGGGTTCAAGTCCCCCCTCCGACACCACGAAAGTTCGAGTCCTTGAGACCGACTTCCGAGAA
>JANMVY010000258.1:0-3987 GCA_031393535.1 Actinomycetes bacterium
CGGGCCGGGCCGTCCCGAAGACGCAGGCTTGTCGAACGAGGTCATCACGCACTTCGCCGGACGACGTCCGGTGTTCGGCGTGTGCCTCGGGTTGCAGTGCATCGGCCAGGTGTTCGGCGGCGATGTCGTACGCGCCCCGCAGGTGATGCACGGCAAGACCTCGCTCATCCACCACGCCGGCGTCGGCGTGTTCGCAGGGCTACCTGATCCGTTCGAGGCAACGCGGTATCACTCGCTCGTCGTCGAACGCTCGTCGGTCCCGGCATGCCTCGAAATCACCGCGACGTCCGACGACGGGCTCGTGATGGGCCTACGTCACCGCGAGCACGACATCGAGGGCGTGCAGTTCCACCCCGAGTCGATCCTGACCGCGGGTGGACACACGATCGTCGCGAACTTCCTGGCCAAGCTGCGCTGACGCGTCCGTTTACGGGCGCGTGGTCGTCGTAGCCGACGCATTCGTGGTGGTGGTGGCCGGCGACGTGGTGGTGGTGGTGGTGGCCGGCGCGCGACCAACGGTGATGGTCACCACAGTGCCCTTGTTGACCTGTGTCGGAGCCAGCGGGCTCTGCGAGATGACCCGACCGTTGCTCGGGCTACCGAGCGCGACGTCAGTGAACTTCACCTCGGTTCTGAGGCCGGCTTCGGTGATGGCCCGATTCGCAGAGTCTGCAGCAAGACCGATCACGTCGGGCACGATCACCTTGGGCAAGCCACTCGACACGAAGAGCGTGACCTTCGACTTGGACTTGACCTGCGTACCGGCCACCGGATCAGTGCGGATGGCCTTGCCCTGCTCGACGGTGTCGCTGGCCTCGTCGACCGGCACGACCTCGAGCTGGACCCGCGTGAGGTTCGCGCTCGCGGTGGCCGCAGTCTGGTTGGCCACATCGGGGACGGTGACCGCGGCGGGCAACGAATAGGTGAGCGTGACCAACTTGCCGATCTCGAGCTTGGTCCCCGACAACGGATCCTGCTTGATCACCTCGTTCTCCGGACGGGTGCTCTTCGCGTCGGCCACGAGTTGGACATCGAGCTGGTACTGCGCGCGGAGCATCTGCTCGGCCTCGGCCACCTGCATGCCGACGACGTTCGGCACCGACACCGTGTTCTTCCCCTTCGACACCGTGAGCTGCACCTGCGTGCCGGCGTCGACCTTGTTTCCTCCGACGGGGTTCTGACGGAAAACCTTGCCCGCGGCGATGTCGAGGTTCTCCTCGAGCACCACCGTCGGCACGAGACCAAGCCCCCGCAGTGTGGTCTCGGCATCGGTCTGCGTCTTGTCGATGAGGCTCGGCACACTTACCTTGCCGATGGTCGGCTGGTCGCCTCCATTGCCGCCCTTATCGGTGAGGAGCAGCAGGAAGATCGCGGCGAGCACGATGAGCACGAGCACCATGAGCACCGCGAACGCTCCGGTGCGTACCGTCGAACCGCCACGGCGGGGCGGTTCGGGCCGCCCGGGGTCGAGATTGGTGACCGCGCCGGTCGCGGCCATCGCGGTCGTGGCGGGCGCCGCGGCCACCGAGTGCGCCCCAGGCAGGTTCGCCGCCGCCGCGTTGGCCTGCGCGAGCCGGTGCATGCCGTCGCGGTAGCGGCGGAGGTCGGCACGTAGGTCGTCGGCGCCTGGGTAGCGGTGCGCCGGGTTCTTCGCGAGCAGCTTCACGGTGATGGCCTCGAGGGCCTCGGGAACGGGCACCCCGCGGGCCCGCAGCCCGGGCGGCGGCTGTTGCACGTGCTGGTACGCGATCGCGACCGGATTGTCACCCTTGAACGGCGCTTCGCCTGCCAACATCTCGTACAGCACCACGCCGAGCGAGTACAGGTCGCTCCGCGGGTCGACAGGTTTGCCCTGGGCCTGCTCGGGAGCGAAGTAGGTCGCGGTACCCATCACGAGCCCGGTCTTGGTGAGGTTGGCGTCGCCCGCGTTCGCCGCGGTCGCGATACCAAAGTCGGCGACCTTCACCTGACCCGACGGTGTGACGAGCACGTTGCCCGGTTTGACGTCGCGATGCACGAGTCCACCGCGGTGTGCGAACGACAACGCCGCGGCAACGTCAGCGGTGATCTCGACCGCCCGGTCGGGATCGATCGGGCCTTCGCTGCGGAGGATCTCGGCGAGGCTGCGCCCCTCGATGTACTCCATCACGATGAAGTAGGTGCCATTTTCCTGGCCCCAGTCGTAGATGCCCACGATGTTGGGATGGTTGAGGTTCGCCGCGGCCTGCGCCTCGCGACGGAACCGCTCGACGAACGCCGGGTCGGACGCGAACTCGGGGAACAGCACCTTGACCGCGATCGGTCGATCGAGCAGCTCGTCATGCGCGAGGAATACGTCGGCCATGCCACCGCGCGCCAGTTGTCGCTGCAATGCGTAGCGACCGTTGAACACGGTAGGGCTCGCGTCAGACATGGGTCATCACTGGTCCGGGTATTCGGGTCGAGACTCGAGCCATCGACAAACTGGTCACCAAGCGTAGGTCAACGCGCCCGTAGCGCGGCTTCGAGCACAGCTTTCGCGATGGGGGCCGCGACGCGGCCCCCGGTCTGTTCGTCGGCGCCGGGCTGGGCTTCGACGAGCACCGCGACTGCGACGGTGGGGGCCTGCCCCACCGGGCCGGCGAAGCCGATGACCCACGCGTGCGAGCTCGGGGGGCTGGTCCCGAGCTCTGCCGTGCCGGTCTTGGCGCCCACTGTGAACCCGCTCACGGCCATGCGAAACGCCGTACCGCTCGGGCCCTCCACCACGCCCACCATGGCTTCGCGCAGCAGCAGGGCAACCTGCGGCGACACTGCCGTACGCCACCGCTCGGGGACGTAGGCCGACAGGAGCGATCGGTCCTGGCCGCGAATCTCGTGCATGACATGCGGCTTCATGATCACACCGTCGTTGGCCACCGCCGCGGCGACGAGCGCCATCTCGAGCGGCGTGGCGCGCACGTCGTTCTGGCCGATCGAGACCTGCGCCAGCTTCGGGGTGTCCTCGTGGACGTACACCGACGGGCCCGCGTCAGGCGTGGTGGTCGGCGGCGGCTGACCGTTCTGCTTCGCGTAGAAGGCCCCGACTGTCTGCAGCCGCTTGCCGTAGTCCGTCGGAAACGTCGAACGAACAGCATCGGGTAGGTCGATCGGCGGGGTGTCGTTGAAGCCGAACGCCGTCGCGCGCGCAACCATCGCCTCGACACCGACGTGCTCGGCACCCATGCGCGCGAACGCGGTGTTGCACGACACCCGCAGGATCTCGAACAGGGTGCCGCCACACGTCGCACCTCCGAAGTTCTTGAGCGGCACGTTCGTGAGCGGCGCGGTGTAGCTGTTGGTGCGCGCGAAGTCGGGGGCGTCAGGTGTCACCGCTCCGGACTGCACGCCGGCCGCCGCGGTGACCACCTTGAAGGTAGACCCGGGGAAGAAGTTGTCCCGATACGCACGCGTGAGAAGCGGTTTCGCGAGGTCGGCATCGAGCTGCTTCTTCGCCGCCGCGGCGGCCGCGCGATCGGTGGTGGACAACGTGTTCGGGTCGTAGGTCGGGAAGCTGTAGAGCGCGAGGATCGACCCGTCGCGCGGATCGACGGCGACGACGGATCCCCTGCGGAAGAGCAACGCCTCGGCCGCGGCGTGTTGGACGTCGTTGTCGATCGTGAGCACGACGTCGCCTGATCGGTCCTTGGGGTCGAACAGATCGCTGAGGTTGCCGAACTTCTGCTCGTCGGTCTTGGCCGCGAGCTCGTCGTTGTACTCGCGCTCCACGCCGGACGCGCCGAAGTCACGCGAGAAGTACCCGGTGACAGGCGCATAGACGAGTGGGTCGGGGTAGCGACGTACCCGCCGCGTGACCCCGGCGGGGGTATCGACCGATTCGGCGACGACCACCCCGTCGGCGGTCAGGATCGAACCGCGCCGGCGCTCGAAGTCCTTCGCGGCTTCGCGCACGTTGATCGGGTTGTCGTTGAGGCGCTTCGCGCTGAAGAGCTGGAGGTTGTTCAGCTG
>JANMVY010000262.1:0-3627 GCA_031393535.1 Actinomycetes bacterium
CTCGTTGCGGAACGACTTGCCGATCTGCGCGATACCGAACGGTGGCTTCTTGCGCGAGGTGTTGAGAACGTTGCTGAAGTTCACGAACATGCCCTGCGCGGTCTCGGGGCGCAGGTAGACCTCGGCCGCGGAGTCGACCATGGGGCCTGCATGGGTCTTGAACATGAGGTTGAACTGGCGGGCTTCGGTGAACTGTCCCTGCGCGCCGCACGTGGGGCACACGTCGGGATCATCGAGCTTGTCCTCGCGATGACGTGCCCCGCAGTTGCGGCAGTCGACGAGCGGATCGGTGAAGTTCTTCAGGTGACCTGATGCTTCCCACACCGCGGGCGGAGACAGGATGGACGCGTCGAGACCGACGACATCGGTGCGCATCTGCACCATCGACCGCCACCACGCGTCCTTCACGTTGCGCAGCAGGAGCACGCCGATCGGCCCGTAGTCGTAGGTGGAACGGAACCCGCCGTAGATCTCGGCCGATTGGAAGACGAAGCCCCGTCGCTTCGACAGGTTCACGATCTTGTCGAAGAGACTCTCGTCAGGGCGGGGCGTGAAAGAAGCGGCGGACACGTTCGGAAAGGGTATCGGTCGGGGTCGTGATCCCGGGGGCTTTCACACCATGGCCTCTGATCATCGTGCACGACCTCGTGACACATGAGTAAGAATGCCGCCCGTGTACACCGCGCAGACTCCCATCGATTCCACCGCCGTCATGGGTCGCCGCTTCGGCGCGTTCCTGCTCGACGCGTTCCTCGGCTTCCTGGTCTTCGGCATCGCCTTTCTCGCGCTCAGCGAAAAGGCACCCGGCCTCGGCCTTTTCGTCACGTGCCAGGAGATCCGCGACGCGGGCGGCTCATCGCTGTGCCTGAAGACCGGCAACACCATCCGCTACGCCGAGGGCGGCCGTGCTGTCGGCATCTTCGCGATCGCGGTGGCGTTCAGCTTCTTGAACGCCGTCGTGCTACAGGCATCGTCGGGCTCGATCGGCAAGCGCGTCGTAGGCCTCGCGGTCGTGCGCCGCGAGTCGGGGGCGGCGCTCGGCTTCGGCAAGGCGATCATCCGATGGCTCGTGAGCGTCGTCGACTTCGGGTGCTGCTTCCTCGTCGGGCTGATCATGGCGCTCGCCACGAAGGGTCACCGTCGACTCGGCGACATGGCGGCGGGCAGCGTCGTGGTCGACAAGTCCCAACTGGGCGCCACGCCGTCAATACCCGGGAGCACGCCCGCCATTGCCCCCGGCGGTTGGCCAGCCCCGCCCGCACCCGGTGGCTTCGGCGCGCCGCCCCCACCGGGTGGCTGGGCACCACCCGCGCCTGCGGCCAATCCGTGGAGCCAGCCCGCCGCGCCGGTTGCGCCTGCGGCCAATCCGTGGAGCCAGCCCGCCGCGCCGGTTGCGCCCGCCGCGCCGGTTGCGCCTTCCGCCATGGAACCCGAGCCCGAGCCTGAGCCGACGAATCCCGCGCCCGCCGCCGCGACCACGGGCCCGCAGTGGGATGCTGCACGCAACGCCTACATCCAGTGGGAACCCGTCTCGGGCCAGTGGATGCAATTCGATGACGCTGCGCAAGAGTGGCGTCCTATCACCTGAGGGAACGGATGTACCCGACTTACGCGCCCGTGCACGACCCCACCGCCGTCATGGGCCGGCGCTTCGGCGCGTGGATCATCGATTTCGTCATCGGCGCGATCCTGCTGCTCGTCTTGCTCCTGTCGTTCGCGACACGAGACTCCTACGGCACGACGAGCCGGGCCCAGAGCGTCTGCAACGACATCAACGACAACCTGGACAACTACCTCTGCGTGCCCGCCGACACCGATGTGTTCCTCTGGAAGGACACCGACCTGGGCATCGTTTTTCTCATCGGACTCGGCTACTGGTTCCTGAACGACGCGGTGCTCACCGGAATCACCGGATTCTCGATCGGCAAGGGCATCGTCGGGCTCCGCGTCGTGCGCCAGCGCGACGGCCGGCTCGCCGGCTTTGGCCGATCAGTCGGACGGTGGGCGATGTGGATCGCCGACTGGGTACCTTTCTGCATCCCGATCGTCGGACTCGTCACCGCCAACGCGTCGAAGGGCCACCGCCGCGTTGGCGACATGGTCGCCGGTACGTTCGTGGTCGACAAAGGCCAGGTGGGCCTCGTGCCGCACGTGGCCGGGGTGAACAATCCCGCACCGCTGCACGCCGCGGCATACCCTGCGGCGTACGGTCCAGCACCATGGCCGGGCACACCCGGCAGCGGCGCACTGCCCGTGCCGGGCAGCTACCCACCCGCGTGGGGCACCCCGCCGCCCGCGCCCTGGGGCACCCCACCCCCTGCGCCCTGGGGCGCACCGCAACCGCCGCCGCCCGCGCCCGAACCCACCCCACCAGCACCCAACTGGGCACCACCGGGTCCGATCGAACCCACCACCGTGCAGCCGCTGGTCGGCGAGGCACCCACCGAACAGCTCCCGGCGATCACGCCACCGCTCCTCACCGGGGGGCCGGGCATCGACGGACCGCTGTGGGACGACGCCCGCGACGCGTACATCCAGTGGGATCCCGACATCAATCGCTGGGTGCAATGGGACGACGCCACCCGGCAATGGCATCCGCTGTGAGCTCGAGCCCCGCAGCGAAGCTTGCGCACGACTGGTAGGGAACGGGCAGCAACGGGCTCAGTGCCGACCGAGAACACCGATCGACCGGAGCCGCCGGTCAAGGTGATGTTCGAGCAGTCGCGTCGCGAGTTGGTCGACCTCGTCGGTCACCGCGGACATCGGCTCGTTCAATGCGACCCCGAGTCGGCCACCGAGGATCTGGCGCATCACCGTGAGCGCGCCATCGCTCAGACCCGGCCCTTTGCGACATGCCTCACAGGTGGTTCCGCCATCGGACATCGAGAACCCGGTGAGCGGCGCCTTGTCCTCGCCACACACCACACACCCATCGGTGACCGGCTCGAAGCCCTCGAGCGCGAGCACCTTCAAGAAGAACGCGGCCACGACGAGTGGCGTGGGTCGCGTCTCGAGTGTTGTGAGCGCGCGCACCAACATCGCGAACAGGGCCTCGTTTGGCTGGCGGTCCGGACTTGCTTGGTCGACCGCCTCGAGCAGCGCACACGCACGTGCCCACTGATCAAGGTCGTTGCGCAAGGTCGCGAACCGGTCGATGGTCTCGACCTGCGTGACGGTGTCAAGATCACCTCGGCCCGCGTACAACTGCAGTGAGAGATGCGCTGTCGGTTCGAGCCGCGATCCGAAACGGCTCGACGTCTTGCGCACGCCTTTCGCGACCGCGCGCACTTTGCCGTGCTCGCGAGTGAAGATCGAGACGATGCGATCTGCCTCACCGAGCTTCCACGTGCGGATCACCACACCGTGGTCGCGGTAGAGGCTCACGGCTCGAGCCCGCCGAAACGCCGCCGCCGCGCCTGGTACTGCCGCACGGCATCGATCAGGTGCTCGCGACGAAAGTCGGGCCACAGCACATCGGTGAAGACGAGCTCGCTGTACGCCAGTTCCCACAACAAATAGTTCGAGATGCGGTACTCGCCCGACGTGCGCACCATGAGGTCGGGGTCGGGCATGTCGGGCAGGTACAGCCGCTGCGCGATCGTCTTCTCGGTGATCTTGTCGGCCGGT
>JANMVY010000276.1:0-1817 GCA_031393535.1 Actinomycetes bacterium
GGTTCGTGCACGATCGGACCGGTCGGCGTCAGCGCGAGCCCACCGGCATAGATGACTGCGCACCAGCCACCACGACCGTCGGCCGCGCACAGCGTTGCACCGACGCGCACCCGCAGCACGCGCGCAAGGTGGTGCGCATCGGTCTCGCTGAGCGCGGGTGCGCCGAGATCGGCCACGAACACCAGGGGCGGCCCGGCCGGCGGACGCTTCGGGTCGAGCGGCATCGACGCGCGCCGCTCAGCGGAACGCCGACTTGATGCGCGAGAACAACCCCGAATCGGCCGCCGCGACAGTCTCGCCGCGCAGCTCGGCGAACTTGCGCAAGAGGTCAGCTTCTTCGGCAGTGAGCTCGCCGGGCGTGTCGACGATGAGGTGCACGCGCAGGTCACCGCGGCCGCGACCCTGCACGCGGGGCACACCTTTGTGGCGGTATCGCATCACCTTGCCCGACTGGGTGCCCGGCAGGACCTCGACCTTCTCGGTGCCGTCGAGGGTGTCGATGTCGAGATGCACACCGAGCGCGGCCTGCGCGAACGTGACGTGCAAGGGATACACCAGGTCGGCCCCGTCGCGGATGAAATGGTCGTGCGCCGCGACGCGCATGTGCACGTAGAGATCACCCGCCGGGCCACCGCGCACACCCATCGCACCGAGACCGGACAGACGCAACGTGGTGCCCGCGTCGACGCCGGCCGGGACACCGACCTCGAAGGTGCGCTGGTCCTTGCGGCGCCCCTCGCCCGCGCATTCGGTGCACGCGTGCTCGATCAGCTTGCCCTGGCCGTTGCAACTCGGACAGGCAACGACAGTGACCATGTTGATGAACGACTGTCGCGTGCGGCGCACCTGACCTGCGCCGCGGCACTCGCCGCACGTGGAGGCGTACGTGCCCTTCTGACAGCCCGACGCCTCGCACGTGTCGCATGCGACGTAGGTCGTGACCTTGACCGACGTGGTGCCGCCGAAGACCGCTGTCTCGAACGCGACATCGGCGTTGGCCTCGAGATCGGGGCCGCGTGCCGGCCCCGAAGGTCCCCGTGATCCACCACCGAACGCGCTGCCCCCGCCGAAGAACGCCTCGAAGATGTCGTTCAGGCCGCCGCCGAAGGGATCGCCGCCCGTGCCTCCCGCACCCGGACCATTGGCCCCGAAACGGTCGTAGTGGGCGCGACGTTCCGCGTCGGACAACGTCTCGTAGGCGACGGCGATCTCCTTGAACTTCGCCTCGGCCTCAGGGTTGTCCGGGTTCGCGTCGGGGTGGTACTTCCGGGCGAGCTGACGGTAGGCGCGCTTGAGATCCTGCTCGGAGGCATCGCGACTCACCCCGAGCAACTCGTAATAATCGCTGGCCACGCGTCACCCTTCGCTCAAGCGGTCACCGAGGCGCCGGCTCACGATCGCAACCGCCGAAAGCGCCTGCGGATAGTTGAGCCGGGTCGGCCCCAGCACACCAACCGTACCCACCTGTTGGCCTTCGACCTCATAGGGGGCGATGACGAGTGAACACTCCGCCAGCGGCTCGACGCCGGTCTCGGAGCCGATGGCCACGCTCAATCCACGGTTGAGCACGTCGCGGATCAGCGTCACCACGACCAGTTGGTGCTCGAGCACCGAGAGCACTTCGCGCACCTTGTCGACTGCGTCGAAGGCGTTGACCATGCGCGCCGCGCCGCTCACGAAGACGTGATCGACCGCGAGGTCGGGAGCGGCCACGATGGCGTCGATCGCGGCCGACGCGATCGCGCACACGTCGGCCGGCGTCTCAGGAGGAAAGTCGTGTGGCCCGAGTGGCCGGCCCACCAGCACACGCGCCAGCA
>JANMVY010000286.1:0-5703 GCA_031393535.1 Actinomycetes bacterium
GTCCCGTCAGCTGCGCCCACCCCGCCGCCGGCGGCCGAGCTGCCCCCGCCTCCGGCACCGGTGGTCGAACCGCCCTTCATGGACGCCGCACCCATGGTCGCGGCGCCGGCACCGATCGCCGCCGTTGCCCCCGCGTTCAGAGACCAGACGGCCGTCGACGAGTCGCTCAAGCTCATTCTGCAAGCCGCCCAGAAGACGGCCGAGACCACCATCACAGATGCCCGTGCGCGTTCCGAGGAGATCATCGCCGAGGCCCGCTACCGCGCATCGGAGATCACCCGCGACAGCGATCGCAAGGCGTTCGAAGCGGCGAGCCGCATCCAGACCGAGATCGTCAACCTCGAAGATCAACTTGTGCAACGCCGCGGTGAGCTCGAGAGTCTGCACCGGTCGGTCGAGACCGAGCGGATGCGGGTACGCAACATCGCCCAGGACTTGCTCCGCAGCGTGGGCGACGACACGGCGAGCGGACTTCGCTCGGCCAAGGTCATCCAACTCGAGCCGGCACCGGTCGTCGACCTCACCAGCGACACCCGTACCCAGGTCGCGCACGACGGCTGAGCGCCCGAAGTTCGGCGTCGCAGCAGTGGCGCCGCACGCCTGCAGGTGATCGACACGTTGACCGGGGTCAGTCGACCCCGGTCAACGTCGTTTTCAACGCCGTGGCGAAGCGCCATATGTCTTCGTAGCTGTTGTACAACGGTGCCGGCGCAACGCGCAGCACCGACGGCGGACGGAAATCGACGACCACACCGAGCGCGGCCAGCTTTGCGACGAGGTCCGCGCCCGGAACCGGAAGGCGCATGGTGAGCATCGCCCCGCGTCGCGCGGGGTCGGGCGGGGTGATGAGCGTGATGCCGTCGACCTCGGCCAACAGCATCTCGAGCGCGCCCGTCAACGCCTGGGATCGCTCACGGAGGCGACCCATCGTGGCTGCCGCGAACACTTCGAGCGAGCCCCGCAGCGACGCCACGCTCACGATCGGTGGGTTCGACACCTTCCAGCTCCGTGCGCCCGTCGCGGGCACGAAGTCGAGTTGCTCGTGCATCGCGAAACGCGTGGCGGGGTCGTTGCCCCACCAACCGGCAAGCCGCACGAGATCGACGTCGTGCTCGTGACGCTCGTGCACGAAGTACGCACCCACGGCTCCCGGCCCGGCGTTCAGGTACTTGTAGGTGCACCACGCGGCGAAGTCGACTGCGTCGTCGTGGAGTTGCAGCGTGCGGTTTCCTGCGGCATGGGCGAGGTCGACGCCCACGATGGCACCCACCGCGTGACCGGCACGGACCACCGCACCGAGGTCGATCGCCTCGCCGGTGAGATAGTGCACGCCGGCGACCAGCACGAGCGCAAGCTCGTCCCCGTATGACTCGATGGCTGCGATGATCGCCTCGGTCGACACGAGGCCATTGTCGTCGGGCGCCGCGACCACGAGATCGGCCGAGGCGTCCAGGCCGTGCCACGCCAGCTGGGCCGCCGCGGCGTAGCGATCGGACGGGAAGGCCGCGGCCTCGATGAGGATCTTGCAGCGGCGCCCGCTCGGTCGGAAGAAGGACGCCATCAGAAGATGCAGGTTGACCGTGAGGGCGTTGGCGACCGCCACCTCGCCGGGCCGCGCGCCGACGAGCGTGGCCAGCATCGTGGCCGGCGGTTCGTCCGCGCGATACCACGGCATCTCTCCCGCGAAGTGGCCCTCGACACCCTGCGTGCCCCATGCGTCGAGCGATTCCAACACCGCTGTCCGGGACCGACGTGGTTGCAGACCAAGCGAATGACCACACAGGTACACCGCGTCATGTCCGTGGCGCCGGGGAAGGACGAACTCGCCACGGAATGCGCGCATAGGGTCGGCGTCGTCGTAGGCGATCGCCTCGTCCAGGCTCGTCAACCGCGTCACGGCGGGTGAGCGTACCCGCAGGCCGCCACAGACAGCAGCACGGCCGCGGCGAGCGTCGCCTACGCTGCCCCGGATGCTGCTGGTCATCGGAGACGCGCGCGAAGAAACGATCGTGGAGCTGCGCGAGGCACCGCCTCGTGGCGGGGTTGGTGCGGCGCACATCACCCGTCGCCGCGGTGGGAGCGCGGCGAACATCGCCGCGTTCACCGCGGGCCTCGGCTATCCGGCCCGGTTCGCGGGCCAGGTCGGCGAGGACCATTGCGGTGCGTTCCTCATCGACGATCTACGCGCCCACGCAGTCGACGTGCACGCACCACGACAAGGGCGCAGCGCGGCCGCGGTGATCGTCCGGTCAAGTGGGACCACGACCCGTCTCGTCGATCGAGCGAGCGCCACACAATGCACCTCGCTCGCCGCAGGCCTGCTCGACCACGTGGTGCTCGTGCATCTACCGGCGTCGACGTTGAGCGTCGAGCCACTGGCCACCGCAGTCGAGGACCTGCTCGGCGAGGCCATCGAACGCGGCATCACGATCACGATGGACGCCGACGGGGTGGACACCATCGAGGAGTTCGGCACCGCAGAGCTGCGGTCTCTCGTGGCGCAACTTCGACCACACGCATTCTTCTGCAACCGCGGTGAATCCGAACGACTCGGCCTTCGTGGCTGCGACCCGATTTTGGGTGCCGCGTGGACCATCGTCACCGCGGGGCCACGTCCCGCCGTGCTCGTGGCCTCACGGGGCGAGACACGATCCTTTCCCGTGCCGCCTGTGTCCGACATCGTCGACCGTGACGGCGCCGGCGATGCGTTCGTCACGGGTTTCCTGCTCGCCCATCTTGCGGGGCAAGAACCCGATACGTGCATGCGCGCCGGGCATCTGCTGGCGTCTCGCGTCCTGCGCCACACCGGACCGCGCCTGAGCGGGTGCGCCGCCACGCCGACCGATGGTCAGGCCGTGGCGAACGAAGCCTCGTCGCCCACGTCCACGAAGTCATGGTCGATGAACCGCATGCCGGCGTAGCCGACAAGAATGATCGTGGCGAACACGGCCATGACGAGAGCGTCGAGCACCAGTGTCTCGCGCATACCGATGACATCGCCGAGACGACCGAGCGCAAACGACCCTACCGGCATGCCGAGCATGACGCCGGTGAGGTAGCACGACACAACGCGGCCGCGATACTCATCGGGCACCGAGCTCTGCATGAAGGTGTTGAACGTGGTGGCGACAGGAATGTGGGCGAGGCCACACACGAAGAGCCCCAACAGCCCGACCCGGTAGTCGGGCGTGAGGGGCACGAGAGCAATACCGCACACGTAGGTGACGAGCCCTACACGTAGTGTCGCCGAGCGCGTGTAGGCGTTGCCCAGGGTCACCATTGCGATGCCGCTCACCACGGATCCCGCACCGAACGCGGCGACAAGGCCCGCGTTGTCGGAGCTCGGTCGGGCGAACATTTCGGCGGCGATGGCCGCAGTGAGCTGCACGAGGCTCTGACCGAAGGCCGAAAGGAGGAAGGCCGCGATGATGACGCGACGCATCGGGGCGCGAGACCACGTGTAGCGGAAACCTTCGGCTATGGCCTCGAACACGCGGGATTGCGCACGGGGCGCGATCGTCTGGGTCGGCCGGGCGATGAGCACCGCGAACACGACCGGTATGAACGTGACCGCATTGGCAAGGAATGCGACGCCGATGCCGAAGAACTGCAAGGCCAGCGCACCGAACATGGGTCCGATCGCTCGGGAGGCCTGGAATTGCACCGAGTTGAGGCGCACGGCGGTGACGAGATGCTCGCGAGGGACGAGGGTCGGCACGAACGATTGCCACGATGCCATCTGGATCCCCGAGACGATGCCGTTCGCGAACAACAGGGCGAGCACGCGCCACGGGGTGAGGAGATCGGCCCGGTAGACGAGGAGGAACACGAACGCGAACACCATCTGGAGCGCCTGCGTGACACCCAGGATGAGGCGTCGGGGCAAGCGGTCGGCGAGCACGCCCGCGTACGGCGTGAGAATGGTGGCCGGAATCATCATGGCGAACCCGCTGGCGCCGAGCCAGGTGGCCGAGTGCGTCTGGTCCCACAGATGCGCAGAGACCGCAACTGTCTGCATCCACGATGCCGAGTTCGACACGATCGCGGCGGTCCAAAAAACCGTGAAGTCGCGGTAGCGCAGCACGTCGCGGATCCCGGATTGTGACGCCACGCCGCGAGAGTAGTTGCATCAGCCAAGCTTTGCCGTGTGCCTGCTGTCGCTCAGCGGGTGTGACAAACGCTGCGAGCCGATACGCCTTGGGGCGTCTTGAGGACTTTGCGCAACAGAGGTTCGACCTCGCGAGCGGGCAAGGGCCGGGAGAACAGGAACCCCTGCATCATGTCGCAGCCGTGACGACGCAAGAACTCGAACTGGGCCATCGTCTCCACACCTTCGGCGATGACGTCGATCTGGAGTCCTTTCGCCATCGCGATCACCGCGGTCACGATCGGTGCACCATCCTCGTCGATACCCTCGACGAACTTCCGATCGATCTTGATCGCGTCGAACGAGAAGCGATCGAGGTAACTGAGGCCGCTGTAGCCGACGCCGAAGTCGTCGATGGAGCACCGCACGCCCATCGCGTGCAGCTCCGCCATTACCGTGGCGACACCATCGGGATCTTGCAGCGCCAGGCTTTCGGTGACCTCCAGCTCGAGGAGATTCGCCGGGCAATGCGTGATGCGCAGCACGCGTGCCACTAGGTCCTGCACCCGTTGCAGTTGGAACTGCCGCGGCGAGAGGTTCACCGCGACTGTCACGTCTTTGATGCCTTGGGCCCTCCACGCGAGCGCTTGGGTGCATCCTTCGATGAGCGTCCACTCACCGATCAGCGCGATGAGACCGCTCTCCTCGGCGATGGGGATGAACTCATCGGGCGGGATAGGGCCGAGTATCGGGTGGTCCCACCGCAACAGCGCCTCGACACCGGTGACCCGTCCCGTCGCGATGTTGACCTTTGGTTGGTAGTACAGCTCGAGCTGATGCTCGTCCACGGCGTTGTGCAATGCCGTCTCGAGGTCGAGCCGGTTCACTGCCTGTGCGCGGCGTTCGCCGGTGTACATCTCGACCGTGTTGCGACCGCGCTCCTTCGCGCGATACATCGCCGCGTCAGCGTGCTCCAGCAGTTCGCTCGACACGAGACCATCGGTGGGATAGTGCGAGACACCGATGCTCGGGGTCACGTAGACCTTCCGGCGACCCACCTCGAACGGGTCCCCGAACGCCGCAATCAGGGCCTTCGCGATCGTCTCGGTGTGCTTGTAGTTGCGCACGCTGGGGATCAAGATCGCGAACTCGTCGCCTGCGAGGCGGGCCACGGTGACCGAACGGTCGACCGCAACACGAAGTCGGCGCGCGACCTGGATGAGCAAGGTGTTACCGGCTGCGTGCCCGAGACTGTCATTGACGTTCTTGAATCGGTCGAGATCGAGAAACATCACCGCGAGCGTGCGCCGCTCGCCGCGTGCGAGCTCGATCGCCAGGTCCAATCGTGCGTTGAAGAAGGTGCGATTCGGTAACCCGGTGAGCGAGTCGTGGTGGACGTCGTGCTCGAGCGCTCCCCAGCGGCGCAGCAGCCGGAAGACGTGGGCCGAGACGAGCACCGACAGCGACGCCGAGCCCATCGCCACGAATGCGAGCGACAGGCCGAACGGCACCAGCAAGTTGACGACGATCAGGAACGGACCGGCCATCACCGCGCCAATGGCCATCACCGCCCGATGCTCGGCCTTGCCGGCTTCGACATCGAGGGCGGGCATTCG
>JANMVY010000288.1:0-8739 GCA_031393535.1 Actinomycetes bacterium
CGACGAGCGAGTGCGCACGCACCTGGTCGATGGCGAGCTCTCGATCGGCGACTACATTTTGTCCGGCGGAGAGGTAGCGGCGATGGTGGTGCTCGAAGCGGTCAGCCGGCTCGTGCCGGGTGTCATGGGAAACGCCGCGTCGGTCGACGACGAGTCGTTCAGCGCCGGATTGCTCGAGTACCCGCACTACACACGCCCCGCTCATTTCCGTGGCCTCGGGGTGCCCGAAGTGCTGCGGTCGGGGGACCACGCCCGGGTCGATCGGTGGCGGCGTGCGCAGGCGCTCGTGCGCACGCTCGCGGCGCGCCCCGACCTCCTCGTGACCCGTGGCGCGTTGTCCCCCGACGATCGCCACGCACTGCGTGAGAATGACGAGGGCGCGGCCGAGGCGGCAATCGACGAGCTCGTTTTCAGGGGCTCAACGCCCGCGCCGCCGGGCCGACAGGAACGCTGATGTACGGCATGCCCACGCTGCGCTTCCGGATCGGGCAGGTCCCGGTGCAGATCGAGTTGTTCCACTTCCTCGGCGCGGCCCTGCTCGGCATCAACCAGTCCCGCGGTGACCGGGGCCTCGTCTGGTTGTTGCTCTGGGTCGCGGTCGTGGTCGCGTCGGTGCTCTGCCACGAGCTCGGTCACGCGGTGGCCCTCGCCCGCTATCGGCGTCCATCCACCATCACCTTGCACGGCATGGGCGGGGTCACCACCCACCCCGGAGGGCTGACCCCGTCCCAAAACATCGTCGTGCATCTCGCAGGGCCGCTACCGATGTTGCTGCTCGTCGGCCTGCCCGCCCGCTGGTGGTTCTGGAACGGACGATTCGACGCCGAGTTCTTGTACCGCTTGGCCTTCGACTTGTACCAGGTCAATTTCTGGTGGTCGATCATCAACCTCGTGCCGATCTGGCCGCTCGACGGCGGGCAGGTTCTGGCCGCGGTCACCCAGCGCCGCACCCCGCGCGGGAACTGGCCGCTGGTGCACTGGGTATCGATTTCGGTAGCGATCATCGGAGGCGCGTGGGCGCTGACCGTCAGCCGTGACAACGCCTACATCTTCTTGTTCGGTCTCATCCTCGCGGTGCAGAACTTCATGAAGCTCCAGGGCACGCGGGCGTCGTTCCTGCACCCGGGTTACGAAGGCGGGGCGGCCCTCGGCGGCGTGGCGCCGCGCCCCGAGCCGCGGGGTGTTCGGCGTGCGCCGCGCGCCGAACGTGAGCCCAAGGCGCCGAAGCAACCCAGGGCCAAGCCGGTCGAGCGTCTCGCCCGCGGGTTCGCGTTGTTGGCCCGCGGCGATACCGTTGCGGCCCGAACCGAAGCCGAGGCGGTACGCGACGCGAAACCGTCGTCCGAGCATCGGTCCCTCGCGGGGGAGCTCATCGCCTGGAGTTACCTCCAGGAGCGCAACGTGCCCAAAGCGCGTTCGGCGATCGCAGAGATCGGCGATCGCTCGCTCGTGAGTCGCTGTCTCATGGCCGCGCTCGAGATCACCGGTGCCGACGAGGCACGCGGCGTGCAGGCCGTCGCGTTGGCGCTCGTCGACGAACCTGAGGGTCCGGCGAAACGCCAGGTCATCGATTACGTGGGCCGCCGTGACCTCGGGGTGCAATTGGCCCAAAGGTTGCTGTCGCTGCCGAACGGTCAGGGTTTCGAAGCCGCGGTGCGGCTCGCGGCCGTGCTCGCAGAGTGCGGCCGCCGCGAGCAGGCGGCAAAGGTGCAAGAACTCGTCTTCGGTGGGTGACGCGGCGGATCAGGTCCGTGCAGGATTCTCCACGGTGCGGATTGGAGCGTGTGCGCGAATCGCCTAGACTGCCTCGTCGGCCCAGGCAGCCTCGAACGCGCCGGGCCCGCGCACCACCGCGACGCAGGAGCCTTCCGCTATGAACCCCACCGACCTCGTTGACCAGCTGAGCCTGCGCGACGACGTGCCCGAGTTCCGCGAGGGCGACACGGTGCGAGTGCACGTCAAGGTGGTCGAAGGCAACCGGGCCCGCGTCCAGTTGTTCGAGGGCCTGGTCATCGGCAGGTCCGGTGGTGGCGTTCGTGAGACCTTCCGCGTGCGTAAGTTGAGCTTTGGTGTCGGGGTCGAGCGCACCTTCCCGGTGCATTCGCCCATCATCGCCAAGATCGAGCGGATCAGCCGGGGCGATGTACGGCGAGCGAAGCTGTACTACATGCGCGACCGCGTCGGCAAGGCCGCATCGAAGGTCAAGGAGAAGCGCGACCGCTGACCGCTGGTCTCGCGGCGTACAGCTCTGTCGTACCCCCTTCGTACTGTGGTGGCCATGGGTCACCACAACATCAACCTCGGACGCGCCGGCGAAGATCGCGCGGCTGCGCACTACCGGTCACTCGGCTACGAGATACTCGCTCGCAACTGGCGCGCGGGTCGCAGTGGCGAGATCGATCTGGTGCTCGTTCGCCACGGCGTCGTCGTGATCTGCGAGGTGAAGACACGCTCGAGCGACCGCTTCGGCACCCCCGCAGAGGCGGTCGACTGGCGCAAACAGCGCCGGCTTCGTGGGCTCGCGCTGCAATTCCTCGAAGCCCACTCGGTCCGAGCAGGTTGTATCCGTTTCGACGTCGCCTCCGTGCGCGGCGACATCGTCGAGCTGATCGAGGCTGCGTTCTGAGCATCGCGACCCACGCATGTGTTGTGGGCATCGCGTCGCGCGTGCTTGTCCGACCGATACGGCCCGGCCGCGGTCCCGCGGTGCAACGCCTCGGTGGGGGAGGTGTCGGCGTCGACGTCGTCCGGTTCACGCATTTTTCTGGGCGCGATGCGCGTTCGTTGTCGGGGGGCCGGCCGCCCATGTCGCCTTCCGCAAACGCAGAGCGGGCGGTCAGCTGAACAACGCCCAGGTGACGAGCGCGACGCACACGATCACGCTGGCGGCCACGTAGAAGTAGTCGAAACGCGTTCGTTTGTGCGTGCGCGTCGGGTCGAATCCCATCGTGGCAGTATGCCCGACCGACCGGGTCGTGCCGACCGACCGACCGACCGGGTCGTGCCGCGACGTGCGGTACCGCACTGTCGCACCCCCCGCATATGATTCCCCTGTCGTTGATGCTTCCGCCTCCACGGCCGTTTCGGGGCACGCACGCCTTCTCGGGTTGTCCGATTCCGGGAGAGTGCCGTGATTGCCGCCGTACGTTCTGCGACCTTGCGTGGTATCGACGGGTGCCGGGTCACCGTCGAGGTTCACGTGTCCTCCGGTCTGCCCAGCTTCACCGTCGTCGGTCTGCCCGACGCATCCTGCCGGGAGTCGCGCGACCGCGTCCGCGCGGCCGTGCTTTCGTCGGGTCACCCGTGGCCTGGGCAGCGCATCACGGTGAACCTCGCACCGACCGGCGTACCGAAGACCGGTGCCGGGCTCGACCTGGCGATCGCGGTCGGCGTCCTCGTGGCGGGCGCGATCATTCCTGTAGCGGCCATTGCCGAGTTGGCGTTCATCGGCGAGCTCGGCCTCGACGGCACCGTCCGCCCCGTCGTCGGCGCGGTGCCGCTCGTCGGTGCGCTGGGTCGGTGCACGGTCATCGTCGCGGCGGCCAACGCGCTCGACGCGGCGCTTGTGGCCGAGGGCGAGGTTCGGTCTGTCGCGTCCCTGAACGATGTGGTCGCCGCGCTCACCAGCACAGCGCGGTGGCCTGACCCGCCGGCGCCCGCGCCGACGCCGCTGGTCACGGCGGTGCCGCCCGACCTCGTCGAGGTGCGCGGGCACGCACTCGCCCGCACCGCGCTCGAAATCGCCGCAGCCGGCGCGCATCATCTCTTGATGGTCGGGCCACCCGGCTCCGGCAAGACCATGCTCGCCCGACGGCTCCCCGGGCTCTTGCCGCCCCTCGATCGCTCGGCGGCGCTTATGGCCACCCGCATCCATTCGGCGGCCGGTGAAGCACTGCCCACGGGTGGCCTGATCACCACGCCACCGATCCGGGCGCCGCACCACGGTGCCTCGGCGGTTGCCATGGTGGGTGGCGGGTCGACCACCATGCGACCCGGCGAGATCAGCTTGGCAACCGGTGGGGTGCTGTTCCTCGACGAGCTCGGCGAGTTCCACCCGAGCGCGCTCGATGCGCTGCGCCAGCCGCTCGAGGAAGGCGTCGTGCGTGTCAGCCGTGCCCACCGCGCGGTCACCTACCCCGCGCAGTTCCTCCTCGTCGGAGCGATGAACCCATGCCCATGTGGTTTCGGCGGTGGGCCAGGCTTCTGTCGTTGTTCCGACAGTGCGCGTGCCCGCTACCATCGCCGCGTCTCCGGGCCTTTGCTCGACCGATTCGACCTTCGCGTCGACGTGCAACGCCCCGCGGCCGAGGAGCTGCTACGCGGCGCGCCGGGCGAGCCAACCGCAGTCGTGGCGGCGCGCGTCGCCGCCGTTCGGGCGCTTGCCGTCGGCCGCGGCGTGCGGGCAAATGCTGCGCTGTCGGGTCGAGCGCTCGAGCATCATGCGCCGCTCGAAGCGGCGGCCGAAGGTTTGCTCGAAGGGGCGCTGCGCGACGGGCGGCTCAGCGCGCGTGGGTTCACCCGGCTTCGCGCGGTGGCCCGTACCATCGCCGATCTCGACGAGATCAGCGGCGCGCGACCGGGGCCGATCCGCCGCGAGCACGTCGCACTCGCGCTGGCGTTGCGAGCGACGCTGCCCGCGCTCGAAGGGCGGGCTCATGTCAGCTGAACCAACCAATGACCTGGGCGTGCTGCACGCGGGCGACGCCCGATTCGTGGTCGCTCTCGCCGCGCTCGATTTGTTTCCGCGCCAACTCAACGAATTGGTCTTTCGATTCGGTCCCGAGGCAGCCTGGCGAAACGTGCGGGCCGGTCGCCCGGGTTTGGCGGTACCCGCCGACGTCGTGCAAATCTGGCGACACCGAGCGGCTCGTGTCGATCCCGATCGCCTTTGGGAGGCGCATCGGGCGCACGCCATCGGAATCGCCGTCCTTGGTTCACCCGCCTACCCGGCGGAACTGGTCGACGATCCCGAGGCCCCGGTCGTGCTGTTCCATCGGGGTGATCCCGATGTCCGCAGTGGGCCGCGTGTTGCGATCGTCGGCACTCGGCGGGCGAGCACGTATGGTCGTGACCTCGCCATCGAATGGGGCGAGGCGCTGTCGCACGCCGGCGTATGCGTGGTGTCCGGCCTGGCGCTCGGTATCGATGGGGCGGCGCACATCGGGGCCTTGCGGGGTCCGACACCGCCCATCGCGGTGGTCGGAAGCGGCCTCGACATCGTCTATCCCCGCCGGAACTCGGCGTTGTGGCGCGAGGTGGGCGCCCGGGGTCTCCTGCTCACCGAGCATCCGCTCGGCGGGTCCGCCGCGGCCGCGCACTTCCCCGCGCGCAATCGCATCCTTGCCGGTCTTGCCGACGTGGTGGTGGTGATCGAGTCGCACGAGGCCGGCGGTTCGCTCATCACAGTCGCTGCGGCGTTGGTTCGCCATCGCACGGTGCTCGCCGTGCCCGGTCCTGTGCACAGCCCCGCGTCGCACGGAACGAATGCGCTGATACGCGACGGCGCCGGCGTTGCCTGTGATGTCAATGACATCCTTGTCGCGATCGGGCTCAGCGAAGGGGCGCGCCGTCAGCGGCGCGAGACACGCCCGGCGCCCGATGCCGTCGGTAGCGCGGTGCTCGCCGCGTTCGGCTGGTCCGCGGCTCGGCTCGACTCACTCGCGGCGCGCACCGGCCTGTCCCTGCTCGACATCGCGGACACGCTCGAGCAGCTTGTGTGCCAGGGCTGGATCGTCGCCGATCACGGGTGGTTCGAGCGGGTGGCCCGCGATCGCGCGGCGCACGAGCGCTCGGCGTCCAGATGAGCACGGTGGTCGAAATCTCACTTTGCGTGGTCGTAGTGGTCGTAACAGTGGGCGGGGCGTGGCTAGGCTCACGTCATGACCTGGGAAGCGGAGGTGTTTACGGCGTCCTTGACCGCGCTGAACGACGCTTCGCGTTCGGTGTATGCACGCGATCTCGCGGCCTTTTGCGATTGGGTCGAGCGCGGCGCGATCTCCGACCCACGCGGGGTGGATCGTCGTCTCATCCGGCGTTACTTGGCCTACCTCGACACTCGGCGGTATGCACGCCGCACCATCGCCCGCAAGGCATCGGTGCTGCGTCGCTATTTCGACTGGGCGCGCCGCCGCGGCCTGGTCGATCGCGACCCGACCCAGGGCTTGTCCACCCCACGTGGCGATGCTCGTCTGCCGCGGGTGCTCCGCGACGACGAACTGGTCAAGCTCCTCGACTCACCCGGCCCCCGCACGCTGGTCGGCGACGAGGGAACACGCGCCCGCGACGACGCCGTGCTCGAGTTGCTCTACGGCAGTGGGCTGCGCGTCAGCGAGGTCTGCTCGTTGCGGCCAGCCGACCTCGATCTCGCCCGATCGCGCGTGACCGTATGGGGCAAGGGCGACAAGCAGCGCATGGTGCCCCTGTCGGCGCCTGCGACCGAGGCACTCGACCGATGGATGCGCCGCTTTCGTGCTCTGGTCGAGGGATCCGACGCCGACGCCGCAAACGCGCTCTTCTGCAACGCCCGTGGTTTTCGACTCACGCCGCGCGACGTTCGACGCCTTCTCGATCGTCGCAGTGTGAATCCGACCCATCCCCATGCACTACGACACACCTACGCCACTCATCTTTTGGACGGCGGTGCCGATCTTCGTGCTGTGCAGGAACTCCTCGGGCATGCCGACTTGAGCACCACCCAGATCTACACGCATGTCAGCAAAGAGCG
Source organism: Actinomycetes bacterium (assembly GCA_031393535.1). Taxonomy (GTDB): domain Bacteria; phylum Actinomycetota; class Acidimicrobiia; order Acidimicrobiales; family WLNW01; genus WLNW01. The sequence goes on from JANMVY010000288.1 coordinate 6,725, forward strand.
GCTTCAGCGCGTCCATCGGGCAACACACCCGAGGGCATAGGGACGCACGCGTATGCACGACGAACAGCGCATCGAGATCGACGGCCTATGGGCGGCGTACAAGAGCGTGCGCGACCAGCGCGTGCGCGACCAGTTGCTCGTGCACTACTCACCTCTCGTGAAGTACGTCGCGGGACGAGTCGCCGTCGGATTGCCGCAGAACGTCGAACAGGCCGATCTCATCAGCTACGGGATGTTCGGGCTGATCGATGCGGTCGAGAAGTTCGACCTCGCCCGCGGCTACAAGTTCGAGACCTACGCGATCGCCCGTATCAAGGGAGCGATCCTCGACGAGCTGCGCTCGATCGACTGGGTGCCGCGTTCGGTACGCGCCAAGGCGCGTGCCCTCGAGCGGGCCTACGCCAAGCTCGAGGCGCGGCATCGGCGAACCCCGAGCGACGACGAGGTCGCCGAAGAGTTGGGTCTGACCGACGAGCAGTTCCAGGCGTTGCTCGGCCAACTTGCGTTCGTCGGCATCGTCGCCCTCGACGAGTTGCTTTCGGCCGGCGGCGAGCGCGGCGAGAGCATGACGCTCGGAGACACGATCGCCGATTCCGCCGACGGTCCGGTTGGCGCGTACGAGGTCGAGGAGATGCGCCAACTCCTCGCCCAGTCGATCAACCGCATGCCCGAGCGCGAGAAGATCGTGCTGACGCTCTACTACTACGAGGCGCTCACCCTGGCCGAAATCGGTCAGGTACTCGGGGTGACCGAGAGCCGGGTGTGCCAGATCCACACCAAGGCCGTCCTACAACTTCGTTCGAAAATCACCGCGGCGGTGCGCGAGCTCACCTGAGCCCTCCTCGCCCAGGTCGTCGACGAAGCACCCTGGTTCTTGTCGCGTTCCTGATCGGTGCGGCGGGGTCACTTCGCCCCGCGGCGGTCGCCGCGACCGGTACTGGGTCGACGGCACACATGGTGCTGGTCGACGAGTCGTCCCGTGGTCTCGCACTCGCCACGTACCAGGTCAGCGCGTCGGTCGTCGCCTACCGTCCGCCAGTCGACGCGCCCGTCATCGATCGATTCCGTCGACCCAGCACTCCCTACGGTCCGGGCAACCGCGGCTGGGAGTACCTCACTGAGTCCGGCACCGCGGTGCGCGCCGCAGCAGATGGCATCGTCACCTTTGCCGGACGAGTCGGCCCGAGCTCCGCGGTCACGCTCACCCACGCGGACGGCTTGCGCACGAGCTACTCCTACCTCGAGTCGGTCGACGTGCGCGAAGGGGAGGCGGTCGCCCAGGGACAATCGATCGGTCGCAGCGGCCCGCGCCTGCACTTCGGCGTCCGACGCGGCGACACGTATCTCGATCCGGCGACGTTGTTCAGTGCCCCGACGACGATCCGGGTGCGACTGGCGCCACTGCGCGTCGCATGATCCGTGTACCCGCGGCACCACCGGCACGGCTACACTTGCCCGCCGACCTCAACCGCGGTGTCGCCGTGGCCGCACCTGGCCGTGACGAGGCAAGTCAACAGATCACGCCCGTGATCATACGCACCCAGGCCCACCCAACGGTCGCCGCTCGCGGCGCCGGGTCCGGGGACGTCAAACCGATGGGAAGGAGAACCCCGCATGGCCGTCGTGACCATGAAGCAACTGCTCGATGCCGGTGTCCACTTCGGACACCAGACTCGCCGCTGGAACCCCAAGATGAAGCGGTTCCTGCACGGCGAAAAAGCCGGCATCTACATCATCGATCTGAAGCAGACCCTCGCCCGGGTCGACAAGGCCTACACGTTCGTCCGTGACCTCACTGCGAATGGCGGAACCGTGCTGTTCATCGGCACCAAGAAGCAGGCGCAAGACGCGGTGCAGTCCTACGCGGAGCGCTGCAACATGCCGTACATCAACGAGCGGTGGCTCGGCGGCATGCTCACCAACTTCGACACCATGGCCAAGCGGGTGTCGAAGATGAAGGATTACCAGCGCATGCGTGACTCGGGCGAGTTCGAGGCCATGCCGAAGAAGGAAGC
>JANMVY010000303.1:0-1824 GCA_031393535.1 Actinomycetes bacterium
GGGGGAGCGACTGATGCTCCTTCGGACGATCGTCGGCACGCGTTGGTTCCCGCTGATGGCAAATTCCCCTACGAGGGGGTCGGGGCGTTCACCGATGGCAGCCACGGCGCACGTGTCTGCTCGTACGCCGTGATGGCGTCGACATGGCGCAACGTGATGTCGATGTCGTCGAGACCTTCGAGAAAGCGCTCTTGGGTCGCCGCGTCGAACGGGAACGGTTGACTGATCCCCAAAGCCGGTACCTCGAGTAGCAATCGTTCCATGTCGACGGTGATCTCGAGGCCGGGGTCGGCGTCGACGGCGGCGAGCAGTCGCTCGGCGACGTCGTTCGGCACCGTGACGGGTACGAGACCGTTCTTCGTGCAGTTGTTGCGGAAGATGTCGGCGAACCGCGCCGAGATCACGACCTCGAAGCCGTAGTCCATGATCGACCACACCGCGTGCTCACGCGACGAGCCAGTGCCGAAGTTCGGCCCGGCCACGAGGATGTTGGCGCCTGCGAACCGCTGGTCGTTCAGGACGAACGAGCGGTCATCGCGCCATTCGCTGAACAAGCCCTGGCCGAACCCGGTGCGCTCGACACGTTTCAACCAATCGCTCGGGATGATCTGGTCGGTGTCGACATCGCTGCGATTGAGCGGTACGGCCCGCCCCGACACCACACGTACTGCCTTCATGTGCACACGCTCCGTTCTGTTGCGTCTCCGTTCTTCGAACGACATCGGCGACCAAGGGTCGCGCCGTTCACAGAAGGAGGGGGTGGGGTTCGAGTGGGTTCAGAGATCGTCGGGGGTGGCGAAGGTGCCGGCGATCGCCGTTGCGGCGGCGACCGCGGGAGACACGAGGTGGGTGCGCCCGCCTCGACCTTGGCGACCCTCGAAGTTGCGGTTGCTGGTCGACGCGCAACGCTCACCCGGCGAAAGCTTGTCGGGGTTCATGGCGAGACACATCGAACAGCCCGGCATGCGCCAATCGAAGCCGGCGGCGACGAAGATCTTGTCGAGACCCTCAGCCTCGGCCTGCGCCTTGACCTGCCAGGACCCAGGCACGACGAAGGTACGCATGCCCGCGGCGACGTGGCGACCTTCGGCCACGGCGGCCGCGGCCCGAAGGTCCTCGATGCGGCTGTTCGTGCACGAGCCGATGAACACGGTGTCGACCTTGACCTGCTTGATCGGCGTCCCCGCGGTGAGGCCCATGTAGATCAGGGCGCGTGCCGCGGCGTCGCGCGCGGGGGCGTCCGCGAAGTCGTCGGGCGACGGCACGTTGGCGTCGAGCGTCATGACCTGTGCGGGGTTGGTGCCCCACGAGACGTGCGGACGGATCGACGCGCCGTCGAGCACAACCTCCTTGTCGAACGTGGCACCGGCGTCGGTGACGAGTGCGCGCCAGTCGTCGAGCGCGCGTTCCCACAGCTTGCCCTTCGGTGCGTGCGCGCGGCCCTCGAGGTAGGCGAACGTCGTGTCGTCGGGGCCAACGAGGCCGGCGCGGGCACCCGCCTCGATCGACATGTTGCAGACCGTCATGCGGCCTTCCATCGACATGGCCCGGAACACCGAACCTCGGTACTCGAGCACGGATCCGATGCCGCCACCAGTGCCGATGCGGCCGATGATGGCGAGCACGACATCCTTCGGCGTGGAACCGAGCGGCAACACGCCGTCGACGGTGATGGCCATGGTGCCCGGCTTGATCTGCGGCAGTGTCTGCGTGGCGAGCACATGCTCGACCTCGCTCGTTCCGATGCCGAACGCGAGTGCACCGAACGCGCCGTGTGTCGCAGTGTGCGAATCACCGCACACGATGGTCATGCCCGGTTGGGTG
>JANMVY010000316.1:0-7031 GCA_031393535.1 Actinomycetes bacterium
TCGCGACGATCCACGGCAAGCAAGGCATCCGGTGCAACGCGATCTCGCCCGGGGTCGTGGCAACTCCGGCGTTGGTGAACAACGTCTCTGCGACCGAGCTCGCGATGTTCGAGTCGCACCACCTCACGCCCTACATGGGCACGCCCGAGGACATCGCGGCGGTTGTGGCGTTCTTGCTGGGCGAGGACGCACGGTTCATCACCGGCCAGGTCATCAACGTCGACGGTGGCATGCTCGCTCATACGCCCATGTACCAGCAGATGAACGCCGCGATGGGCCGCTGAGATGAGCGACGACCCGTACGCGTTCAACCCCTTCGACCCGAGCCAGACCCAGCACATGTGGGGCCTGATGGCTCGCATGCGCGCCGAAGCGCCGGTCACCCGCCCGGTTGCGGGCATGGCCTATGTGGCGCGGTATTCGGACAACGCCGAGGTCTTCAAGGACGCGAAGCGGTTTTCGAGCGCTGAGGGCTTTCGCGGACCGAACGTGGTGGTCGCTGACGACGAGAGCTTCCTCGGCGAGATCGACCCGCCCCTGCACCCGAAGATCCGCCGCCTGCTGTTGCGGGCGTTCACGTTGCAGCAGGCGCAGGCAGCCGAGCCCTGGATCCGCGAGCGGGTGCGCGGCATGCTCGACGCGTTCGCGGCCAACGGTGGCGGCGACCTGATGCACGACGTCGCAGTCCCGTTGCCCGGCTCGGTTGCCGCGCACGCGCTCGGCGTCCCCGACGAGCACCACGGCCAGGTCGCGCAGTGGTGTCACGACCTGCTGCACAGCACGTGGCCGCAGACAAACGCGACCGAGCACGGCGTGGGGATCGGTGGCGCCTTTCCGGAGTTCGCAGCACTGCTCGATGGGTTGATCGCCGAACGACGCTCGATGGGTCATGCGGCGCCCGATGACCTGTTGACCCGCATGGTGCAGGCCACCGACCGTGACGAATGGACCTTGTCGGACCTGCACGTCCGTACGCTCGCGGTGAACACGCTCGCCGGGTCGTTGTCGACCACGTACCTGCTAGGCAACCTTTTCCATCGATTCGTGACCGACCCGTTGAACTTCACCGAAGTGTTGCGCGCCGACTCGGCGAAGATCGCGCTCGCGGTCGAGGAGTCGCTGCGGTACGAGCCACCCGTGTTGTTCCTCTTTCGCACGGCCACAACCGACACCGAAGTCGCCGGCTGCCCCGTCGGCAAGGGCGAGCGGTTGATCACCGGCATCGCGTCCGCAAACCGCGACGAGACCAAGTACGAACACGCCGACGAGTACCGCCTCGATCGCACCGAGCTCCCCGAGCACCTCGCGTTCGGCATCGGTCCGCACATCTGCCTCGGTGATCACCTCACCCGCGTCCAGGGCCGCGTGGTGCTCGAGGAGATGCTCGACGTCTTCGGCCCCGGGCAGCTGCAGCTGGCTCCGGGCTTCGCGTTCCGGTACGTGCCGATGTTCCTCGAATACGGTCCCGAGACGTTGGACGTAACGACGCGGTTTGGCTAGATAGCCGGTCGGCCGGCTCAGCGCTCGAAAGCGGTGCGGGTTCGGGGGCGACCGCCGGGCCCGCTGTACGCGAGCCCGATACCGGGTTCCCTGGCAAAATGCACGGTGGGCATCGCGGCGCGCAAGGCAAGCCATGCGTCGATCAACTCATCCTCGGCCGGGTAGTCGAACGGATCGGTGAGCACGGTCTCCTCCGGCGCGCCCGGGGCGATCGGGTTGGCCGCGAGCCACCGTGCCGTGATGGCGATGGCGGTGCGTGCCGGTACCAGGTCGCGGTAGCCGAGATCGGCCTTGAGGCGCGTGAGATCGAGCACACGATGGGTGGGCAAGGGTTGCGCCATCAGGGGACGCGCCGGAACCGCGAGGTCCCACGGCATCGAAACGATCTCGAGTTCGTGGTCGAGTGCCACCGCGATCAACTCGATCACCTGGCGCACCGACAACACCTCTTCGTCGGCCGCGTTGAAGACCTTGCCTGCTGCGGCGTCGGGTTGGTCGATGCCCAGCAACACCGCGTGCGCGAGGTTCCGCGTGAACCCATGGTGATGCAAGGTGAGCCCGTCGTCGGCCACCACGACACGGCGGCGGCCATCGAGAATGCGCCGCACGATCGACCATTCGCGCGGCACGACCTGGTAGGGACCATACGCGTACGGATAGCGGAAATGCGCAGCCCGGGGATGATGCTCGAGCACGATCTCCTCGGTGCGTGCGACGCGATAGCCCTTTTCGTCCTCGGCGGGTTCCTGCACGGTGGGCTGCTGTTCGTCCATGGGAACCGGTAGCCCGTTCGGCTCGAAGAGGAACGGGTTCATCCATCCACGGATCGCCGGCACGCCGCCTACCGACACGAACTGACCGGTGCGGCCCGCGGTGATCTCGGCAATGCGTCGCAGCCGGCCGTACATCGCGACGGTGAGGTCATATGTGCGCCCATCGAGTGCCTGTCGGAGATCGTCGGCGTCATAGGGGTCGTGATGCAGGTGCTCGACGACCGCAGGCGTCTCGGGTCGTTCGTGCGTGCCGCGATGCAGGATCGTGACGTCCCAGCCCCGGTCGACGAGACCCTGCACGATCCAGATGCCGGTTGGGCCGGTGCCACCGATCACGAGCGCACGCTGGCGCATGGACCCTCCTTGTCGCGCCAGACGAGGGCCGACCGCGCGTGGCGCAATGTAGCCGCCGGGTCGTAATGCGTCGGGCTCCGCGTCGAACTCCGCCTACGATCCGCCACCGTCGTGCCTACCGAGAAACCGCAAGAAGCCGCTATGCCTCTGCCGTCACCGCGCGCGGCGATCCATCGACAGGCCCTGTCGATCGCCGTCGCCGTCGGGCCGTTCGGTGTGGCGTTCGGCATCGCCGCACAGCGAGCCGGATTGCGCGCGATCGACGCTGTCGGATTTTCTGCACTCGTCTTCACGGGCAGTGCGCAGTTCGCCGCGGTGAGCACGCTGGGTGCGGGTGGCGGCGCGATCGCCGCGATCACCGCGGGCGTCTTGTTGAACTTGCGTTCGCTCGCGTTCGGGATCGCGATGGCACCCGACCTGGCCGGGCCATGGTGGCAGCGTGGGCTGATGTGCCAACTCATGATCGACGAGTCGACGGCGGTGGGGACCGCGCAACGCGAAACCAGGTGGCGCCGGTACGGCTACCTGTGCGCGGGTATCGGGGTCTTCGTGGTGTGGAACCTCACGACCCTTGTCGGTTCGGTGTTGTCGAGCGATGCCGACTCGCTCACCCACGATCTCGGTATCGATGCGACCATCCCCGCGGCCTTTCTTGCGCTGCTCTGGCCCCGCCTCGCCGACCGCACCTCTCGAGCCATCGCCGTCGTCGGCGCGGCCGTCGCGTTCGGGCTCGTACCGATCGCGCCCGCGGGTATCCCCATCATCGCGGCCGCGCTTGCGGTCGTGCTCGACGGGCGCCTCGCGAAGTCGCCATGAGCGACGCGACGGTCACACTTGTCGTGCTCGCGAGCGTCACCTATGCCCTGAAGGCGGCCGGCCCATTGGTGCTCTCCGGGCGCATGTTGCCGAGCCGCGCCTCGCGCCTCGTGTCGCTGTTGCCGGTGCCGTTGTTGGCCGCGCTCATCGTCACGTCGACCGTTGCGAACGACGAGGCGTGGACCCTCGACGCTCGCCTGGTCGGGCTGGCGGCAGCGGCCGTGGCATTGTGGCGGAGGCTCCCGTTCGTGGCGGTCGTACTCGTCGCCGGCGGCGCCACCGCCGCAGCGCGTGCCATCGGCGGTTGATCCGCGGACGGTGCGCGCGTGCTAAGCCGTGCGCGTGGGGCACGAGCACGTCGTCGAGGTGATCCCGCGCCGGGCGTGGCTGGTGCTCACCGTGGTCTCGTTGTGTTCGGTGCAGAACCCGCTCTCGCAGTCGATCCTGAATGTGGCGTTCCCACGTTTACGCGCGGCGTTCCCCCACACATCGGCGGCAACGTTGTCATGGGTCATCTCGGCGTACGCGATCACGGCGGCCGCCACGCTGGTGATCGCCGGCGTGATCGCGGACCGTTACGGTCGTAAGCGCATCCTTATCATCGGGGGCATCGGGTTCGGGTTGACCTCCCTCGCGTGCGGCCTCGCGCCGAACGTCGGCGTCATCCTCACGATGCGCGTGGTGCAGGCGCTGTTCGGCTCGCTCATCACCCCGGCGGCGGCATCTCTCGTCCTGCGCGAGTTCCCCGTCACGCGACGCGCGACCGCCATCGCGGCGTGGGCCGCATCGGGTTCGGTCGCCAGCGCGATCGGGCCGACCCTGGGCGCGCTCCTCGTCGATCAGGGTGGATGGCGATGGGCGTTTTGGATCAACGTCCCGTTCACCATGGTCGGTGTGGTGCTGGTCTTCTTCGTCGTGACCGAGACCGAACGCGAGGACCGTCCTGTGCCCGATCTGTGGAGCGTTCCGCTCATCATGGCGTCGGTGTCGGGTGTGATCCTCGGGGTCTCCCAGAGCGGTCGCTGGGGCTGGAGCGACCGTCGGACGATCAGCAGCATCGCGCTCGGTGTGCTCCTCGGCGCCTACCTCGTGCGCCGGTCGGCACGTCACCCTCGGCCGATGCTCGATCTTGAGCTCTTCCGGTTCGGACCATTTCGCCTCGCAAACATCGCGTCGATCCTTTTCGGCTCGACGTTCTTCGCGGTCTTCTTCGGCTTCCCGCGATTCACCCAAGAGGTCTGGGGCTACGACGTGCGTCACGCCGGGCTGCTCCTGCTGCCCATCCCCATCGCAGGGATCTTGTTCAACGGACTCGCCGGCAAGTTCGCGGACACGCGCGGCCATCGCCCGGTGATGATGACGGGCGGGCTGTTCCAGTTGCTCGGTGGCGCGGTCTTGTGGTTCGGCGTCACCGGCGAGCCGAACGTGGCTCTCTGGCTCGTGGCGTTGTCGCTGGTTGGCATCGGGACCTCGCTCATATGGCCCGCCATCTTCGGGAACACGGTCCTCGGTGTGCCGCCCGATCGGTACGGTGAAGTCACAGCGATCAATCAGACCGCGCAACGTATGGCCAACGCGACCGGAGCAGCGATCGCCGTGTCGCTCGTGGGCGAGGCGTCGATCGCGGGCGTCGGGAACTATGGGCGCATCTTCGCCCTCACCGCGGTCGGTGGTGTGATTGCGATGGTGCTCGGCTGGTACATGGGTGATCGCCGCCCGGTTCGAGCAACCTCGGCTGTCGTGGCGGTCGGGTAGGGTCGCCGGACCACGGATGCTTCGAGGGGCTGCACATGGCGATCCATCCCCGTGTCAGCGTGAACCCTATGACCACAATCGCCATGTCGTTACAGGACGCGGCCGACCTGTGGGTAGCGCTCGGCACCACGCGAGTCGGGCTCAACGCGATCCAACTCGAGCACACGGGATGGGACACGGGGCTCGAGATCGCGGAGCGCGCCAGCCTCGATGTGATCTACATCAACTACGGCCCGGCGGCGCGCATCGACGACGCGGAGGCGTGGAAGCACGACGAGGCTGTGTTGTGCCGCGCGGTGAATGCCGCCGCACGTCTGGGCGCGACGTGCGTGTACTTCTGTACTGGTTCACCCGGCGCATGCCTGGGCGACGACGCCGTCGAGCATCTCGCCCGACGCCTTGCGCCGGTCATCGACCACGCCCGCAGCCGAGAGGTTCGACTCAGCCTCGAGCCGTGCGTGTCGTCGCGGCCTGAGCTCGGATTCCTGCACACCGTGCGCGATGCGCTCGAGGTCGCGGAGCGCCTCGACATCGGCGTGTGCGTCGACCTCTACGCCTGCTGGATGGAGCGCCATCTCGGCGAGCAGCTACGCGACAACCTCGACCGCATCGATCTGGTCCAGATCAGCGACTTTGTGATCGGCACGCTTTCGCAGCCCAATCGTTGGGTGCCCGGCGACGGCGACCTGCCGCTCGGCGTGCTTCTCGATGTCGTCAAGGCGAGTGGCTACCGCGGCATCATCGACCTCGAGTTGCTCGGCCCGAAGATCGCCGAGGAAGGCGCGGCGTCCGCGCTCGCTCGTGGTGCCGCGTGGTTGACGCGCGAGCTGGCTGCTCGAGCTATGTGAGCAGTGAGGCGCATGGATCATGGCCGACGGACCTTCCCCTCGAAACAAGGTACGCAACCTGGGCCGCGACGTTCGACTCGGTTCCTGAGCCGAGATCGCACGTAGGATCGTGCCGCGACTTCCCGTCGCGCTCCACTCGAAGGAGGCGCTCGTGCCGACGCCGATCTGCCAGAAGCTCGGGATCGAATTTCCCATTTTCGCATTCAGCCATTGCCGCGACGTCGTCGCCGCGGTCACCAATGCCGGGGGTTTCGGCGTGCTCGGTGCGCTGGCCTATGAACCCGAACGCCTCGAGATCGAGCTGAACTGGATCGAGGAGCATGTGAAGGGCAAGCCGTACGGTGTCGACTTCGCCATGCCCGCGAAGTACGTCGGCCAAGGCGGCGGGGCAGAGGCGACCCCCGAGTACCTCCTGACCCTCATCCCGCAAGCGCACCGCGACTGGGTGCACAAGCTGCTCGACGACGCGGGTATCCCGCCGCTCCCGCTCGACGCGGCGTACCGCGTGCCCAAAGCCGCGGGCTTGAACGTCGACGCGGAAGGCCCCGGTCAGCTCGAGGTCACCCTCGCCCATGCCGGGGTGAAGATGGTGGTCAACGCGCTCGGGCCGCCCCCGAAGTACGTGCTCGATCAGTGCCACGCGGCTGGCATCCTCGTGGGCGGGCTCGTCGGTTCGAAGCAACACGCCGAGCGTCAGGTGGCGCAGGGTGTTGATGTGATCGTCGCCCAAGGCACCGAGGCCGGCGGTCATTGTGGCGAGATCTCGACCATGGTGCTCGTGCCGCAAGTGGTCGATGCGGTCGGCCCGGGTGTGCCCGTGCTCGCCGCGGGTGGAATCGCCGATGGCCGCCAGATGGCCGCCGCGCTCGCGCTCGGTGCGCAAGGCGTCTGGACCGGTTCGATGTGGCTGCTCAGCTCCGAAGCCGACATGGCGCCCGAGGTCACCGAGAACCTGCTGGCCGCCTCGTCGCGTGACTTCGTCCGC
>JANMVY010000354.1:0-3791 GCA_031393535.1 Actinomycetes bacterium
GAGCTGGTGGCGGTAGCTGTAGATGATCGCCACGGCGAAGATCGCGACGAAGCCGTAGAACATGTGGAACTGCGGTGCCTTGAGCTTTTGGTGCGACACCATCACCACGCCGATGGTGGCCTGCACGAAGATCGAGAGCTCAGCGAGCGAAGTGAACCACCACAGCGCGCGCGATCGCACAGCGGGCCATCGGTGCGCCGCAAGCGCCCACAACCCGGCGAGACCGTTGCCGATGATGACGAACCAGGCCCACGACTCGTGGAACTCCAGCAGCGTCAGGGCCAGCACGTCAGGACTTCGGCGTCGCCGCGGTGGCGACCTCGTACGACCAGAGTTCGGCATTCATGGCGAGCGGACGCTCGCCGCCCGGCACCGCGCCCGGCCCAGCGCCCGGCGCGGCGTGCGGCGCGGCGTGCGCGCCGGGGTGGCCGCCGGCGCCCGACACGCCACGGTGCCCGTGGGCGAATGACGGCGACGTGAGCCAGGCGTCGAACGCCGCCTGGTCGCGCCAGCGTGAGACGACGAGCCAGGTGGCGCGATCGTCGGTCGGCCGCAACAACTCGAAGCCCTCGAAGCCGTCCTGGGCGTCGACGGAACCGATGCGCGACGCAAAGCGGCGAGCCACCTCTTCGCCGTGCTCCGCCGGGACGGTGATGGCGTTGATCTTGATGACTGTGATTTGTGGAGCCTTTCACTCGCTCTCGCGCCGCGAGGTGAGGGCGCTGGATGAACGCTACCTTCGCCCGTGGGATGAAGGTCTCACCGGCGCGACGCTCGGAAGAAGCTCCGCTGCCACCCGTTGCGTGAGCGGAACTGCCAGTGAGGTACCTTCGACGGCCTGCGCGCGTTCGGGCATTTGGCCCGGTGCCTGTTTCGCGGCGAAATCGTGGTGCAAAATTGTGGCTGGGGGCGTCGCTGGTGGCCCCGTCCGGGTGCCGAGGGGGAGGGACCGTGACGCTGATGAGATGGACTGCTCACGGTGCGAACTTGCTGGCGTACGGGGTCGTAGCCATGCTGGCCAGCTGCGGCGGCGATGTGTCCGTGCCATCGGTGGTCGAAACCGCCACCACCTCGGGCAAGCTCACCCAGGTGCCCGCGCCCCCGCCCAGTCACGACGCCAGCGGATTCTGTCGGACGATCGATCAAGAGCTAGTCCGTGGCCATTTCGGGGGTGAGGTGGCCGCTCCGATGACCGAAGGCGCACGGTGCGTGGTCCGGACCTCGACGCCGGCGGGGTCGCTGGTTCTCGAACCCTTCGTTGGTGAGGTCGCCGTCGCGAATCTGCGGGCTTCGTTGGATTCCGACGCGAGCGTGTCGCCTCACCCGCGGCAGGGCCAACCGAGCGGCCCGGCGCCTGACGAGTTCGCCCGCGGTGACACGGGGGTGTGGCTGGTGGGGTCCGCTTACGCCCTGGCGGTAACTACGACTGGGTGTTGCACGCCGGGACAGGCCGACATGCTCCGGAAGGTGGCGTACAACACGATTGGGTCGGCGCGTTCGACCGGTGAGTCGATGCGTTGATCAGGCTTGGCATCGTCCGCACTCACAGCGATGGTGTCGTAAGGGTCGGACCGCACGCCAGGCCTCGACCAGCCACATCTGCCGATCCGCGTGGGGTCAGGTCGCCTCGAGAACTGCTCCGTAGCGCTGTTGCGCCGCCTGGGCCGAGGTGCCGACCAGCGCGCCGATCTTCTGCCACGACACACCGGCAGCACGCGCCTTTGCGATCGCTTCCACAAGCTGATGCTCACTACGCGCTCGTGCGACGACGGCGCGTTGGAGGGCGTACTCCTCAACCGGGATCTCGACGACCTGATCGGGGTCGAGGTTCTCGAAGCGCTGGGCCAGTTCGTCGGCGTGATCGAGAATATCTTGGATCGAGCGAGGCATGAGTGTCACCTGATGAACTTGGGTCGCGCCGGCATGGCGTGAACGATGAAGTCGATGCCCTCGCTCGTGCTCACACCGATCTCGAGGAGTCGAGCGGCCAGGTCGGGGCCGATGAGCATGGTGAGGTCGTCGAGAACCAGGACACGGATGGGATGTTGGTAGGCATGGATGATGTCGTCGTCCGCCGCGCCGTGCTTACGCGCGCTGGCGAGGATGACTGGATCCATGCCATCAACTTATCTTGACGCCGTGGGGATGCGCCAGGGACCGTCCACATCTGATGCGATGAAGGAGCGGGGCCTTCCGGTCAAGGTCACTCCAGGCGTGGTGCCGGACGTCAAGCTGTGCAGAGCATCAGCGACGCGGGTGGCCTGGTACCAACGCTCAAGCAAAACGGTGATCGGCGTTGATCTTGATGACGGTCACTTGTGGAACACCTTACTCTCCGCGGTCGACCAGGTGCGGCCGTTGGATGAACGCTACCTTCGCCCTCGGGATGAAGGTCTCACCGGCGAGCGTTGTAGGCGCTCACCGAGGGGTTTGGTAGGCGTGTGCATCAGGGCTCAACGCAGCTGGCCCCGGAGCGCCAGAACGGGCATTCTGGACGCGGGTCGTCTGTTGTGTTCGCAGGCTGGCCGGGTCCAGGTAACGGCTTGATCCGCAGCGCGAAGTGTTGTGTGTGAGCGTTGAACGGAGCGGAGGCCCTGGTGACTTGTCGAGATGTGTCGGGTGACTCGTGAAGATCGTCCGTCGGTTATGCGGTGTGGTTTGCGTAGCGATCGGCGCGTCGATGGCGCTGACCGCGTGTGGCGATCCATCACGGACCGACAACGCTGGTTCTGGAGTAGAGGCGACTACCTCGTCGACGGTTGCAGGACCGTCAACGTCCACCACCGTGACAACAACGACGTCGTTCGACGGAATCGCGACTACACAAGCGCCGCGCTCGTCGACTACTGAACGAACTACCACGACAAGACCATCGGCGACCACCGCCGATTGCCCGGCGGACCTCGTGGCGCAGGTGCGATCGCGTATCGGTGCTGAGTACATCGGGGGATCGACGCCGGTGGAAGGTGGGCGCGAAGCCGGCGGCAACGGTGCCGCAGGCGCACTGGTCCATGCGTACGGAGACTGCCGGATGTTGACGATGAACGTGCCCGTCCGATACGAAGGCAATCACCAGGTCTGGCGACTGGTCGAGTTTGTGGCGTTGCCTGCGCTGCATGGCTCGGAGTTCGTCCATCTGCAGTGCTTCACCAAAGAGTCGGTGGATCAAACCGAGCCGGGGGACGGGTTCGTGTACGCAGCGGTCGCGGACTCCAGCGATCCCACGCCGGGCTCCATGCGCGCAATTCTTGCTTGGCGGGTCTTGCCGGAGCGCGGTTTCGAATCTGTCGCACCCAGTACGGTCCGCTGTCAGCGGGGTGATCCCGAGTAGTCGGACGACAGCCAGCCAGAGCTGCCGATCTGGCCTGTCCCGGCCCAGCGCCATTGCTCAGCGAGAACAGTGATTCGCGTTGATCTTGATGACGGTCATGCACCCATCGTCGTCGCTGCGGGCCGTATCGCGCAACGCGGCACCGCTCGTGCCCACTCGGGACGCTCGTTCAGGGGGACGCAAGTTTGCGGAAAGCGAACGACACGACGTCATCGAGCGGCATGCGCCGATTCTGTACGACACCGCGGGCGACCACCGCAGTGATGTCGTCGTAGGTTGCGCCGCGCTCGACGACGAGACAGGCCGCCGTGCCATCGACCGGCACATCGCCCACCAGCCGCAGCGCCTCGCCGTCGAGCTCGCACTCGACGAGGCCAACGACGGGGTAGCCGTCTGCGCCCGAAATCGCGAACGCGGCCTGCTCCCCGGCGGCGATCGCCTCGCGAAGGAAGGCGCTTCG
>JANMVY010000472.1:0-2035 GCA_031393535.1 Actinomycetes bacterium
AGCTGGCGACGAATGGTTTCGACCTCGGGCAACTCGGGCACGTCGTCACGGTAGCGTCCGCTCGATGAACGAACGGTTCGCCGAAGTGCTCGACGAGGCAGCGCTCCTGCGCGACCTCGACGCCGCGCGCGCCGAGGTCTGAGTGTCGGGCCTGCTCGCCGAGTGGGCCGATCTCGACGATCTCCTCGATCTCCTGGGCGCGAGCATTCGGTCCGAAGCGCTCGCGGTTGCCCGCGCCGCGACGACGATGCTGCCCGAGGCCGGCGCGATCGCCACGGCGCTCGCCGCACGTGGCATCGACGAACCACCGTGGCTGGCCGAGGTCGGAACCGCAGTCGCGCACCAGGCGTGGGAGATCGTCGATCCGTTCAGCGGCAACGTGTCGGTGGTGGTGGAGTACGAACACGCCGATGCGGTTCGGCACTCGATGCTCGTCGAGATCGAGGACGGGTCTGCGGTCGACATCAATTTCGGGCCTCCCGGGCTTGTCGATGACGCGTTCGGCGAATCCGACACCCGCTCGCTGAGCGTGCAGGATTCGCCGGTCGACCGCGCGCTCGAACGCATCGCAGTCGCGCTCGAGCGCACTGCGCGCGATGGTGAGGTTTCGGTCACCGACGAGTTCGTCATGAACGTCGCTCTCGCACGGGCGCGTGTTTCGGGGTTCGCCCGAGTCGAAATCGGCGGCGCGACCGTCGTCGTTCCGCCCGTCGCCGCCGCGTCGGTGCACCCCCTGGCGCGGCCGGTGCGCGACGCATTCGAGATCGAGGCCGACGCTGCGTCCTGCATCACGTTGCGGGCCGCGCTCGCGCGTGAACTCGCCGAAGGTGCGCCGATCGAAGCGCTCACGTTGGCCGCCGATCGTGTTCGTCACGCGCTGGCCGTGGGGTCGTCACCCGATCTCGACGCGTTGGCCGCCGAGGCCGACGTCGGCGAGTCCGTGGCGTCGTTCGACGATGCCATGTTACTGGCGCGTCTTGCCGGGACGTTCGTGGTGCCCGGCCCACTCGACGCGTTTTCGCCCGCGGCGCGCGACGCGATCCGCGGTCTCGAATGGGCCGATTGGCTGGGTGCGGTGATTCCGCTCGTCCGCGCCGGCATCGGCGCGGACGCTGATCCGTTGCAGCTGGTACGCAACATCAACCGTTGTCCCGAGGTCACCACCACGGTGCCCAAGCGCGACGCGCCGGCGGTGGCCGACGTGTTCGCGCGGACGTTGCACGCATGGGAGCTCACCGGCGTGCTCGACCTCGATGGCCGGCTCACCGCGCTCGGCGTCTGGATCTTGCCCCGTTCGCTGTTGGTCGCGTGGGGGGCGTCGGCGAACGACCAGCGCTGACGCCGGTCAACGGCCGGTGAGCGCCCGCATCGTGGCGGCGGCTGTGCTCTGCAACAGGTCGTCGTCGGTGACCACGAAGCCGGGGTGTAGTGCGCCTTCCTCGTCGGCGAGCACGACGAGAACCGCACGTTCGTCACCCAGCACGAGTTCGCGCGCGTCGCGGTACACGAACAAGCTGCTCGAGGCTTCGAGCACGGCACATACGACCGCTTCTTGCGGGTCGGTCGACATGGCGTGGCCGCCGCGGAGCGAGTTGCCGGGTGCGACGTGAACGGTCGTGCCGTTGTTGTTGAGCTCGACAACGAGGTGTGGTGTGAGCAGATCGCTCGGTGTCCCCGAGACGTACTGATTGCAGATCGTCGCGAACGTGTAGGTGGTGGTGCGCAACGAGGGCAACGTCGTCGGGTCGATCACCGCGTTCGACCTGCCGAGGAAATGGATGCCGTCAGAGGTGGTTCCCGACGTGCGCAGGAACACCGTGACGGTCGCGTCCTGCGTGAACGTGCCCTCGTGTGTCCCTGCTCGCGACGCCTGCACGAAGCGTGTGAAGAGGCGATAGATGCGCGTGGCCGACAACGTCGAGAGGTCAGGTTTGCGCAAGAACAGCACCGGTTCGTCGAAGCGCGGCAGGTGCAAGTAGGCGAGAAGGTCGAGCCTGGTGGTGGACGCGAGCTGGTCGAGCCCGGCATCGACCAG
>JANMVY010000488.1:0-2004 GCA_031393535.1 Actinomycetes bacterium
CCAGGAGTACACGACAGTGGCGATGACCAAAGCGCCTATTGGTGAGAAGCTGGCCAAGATCACCCAGCAGGTTCAGGGCTCCCAGGCATGGACCTCGATTTTCCGGCCCGGCTCGATCTTCCGCAAGGGCTACTCCGATAGTCCCCGCAACCGTTCCTACGTGATCATGAACAGCGTGCTGTACCACCTTCATCCGGTGAAGGTGAAGCGCCACGCGGTCAAGGTGAGCTACACGCTGTGTCTCGGCGGACTCAGCTTCTTCCTGTTCATCCTGCTCACAGTCACGGGCATCTTCTTGATGTTCTTCTATCGGCCTACTGCTGCTCAGGCGTGGGACGACATCGCGACGTTGAAGTCGTCGGTCACGTTCGGCCTGCTCGTGCGGAACATGCACCGTTGGGGCGCGCACCTCATGGTGCTCACCGTGTTCTTGCACATGGCGCGAGTCTTTTATCACGGTGCGTATAAGGCCCCGCGTGAGTTCAACTGGATCATCGGCGTGATGCTGCTCCAGCTCACCTTGCTGCTCTCGTTCACCGGGTACTTGCTGCCATGGGACCAGCTCGCGCTATGGGCGGTGACCGTCGGTACGAACATGATGGGCTACACCCCGGTGTTCGGCGACCAGGTGCGCTTTGTGCTGCTCGGAGGCAAAGAGATCGGTACAGACACTCTGTTGCGCTGGTACGTGTTGCACGTCTTGCTCCTGCCGTTCGTGATCGTCATCTTCATGGCGATCCACTTCTGGCGGGTGCGCAAAGACGGCGGCATCTCGGGTCCGCTCTAGATCGGGAGACGAGGTACAACGATGACCGAGATTCCTGAACATCTCCGCAAGCGGGCCGAAGAGGCCAAGGCGAAGGCCGCAGCCAAGGCGGCCGGTGCCGACGCGCCCGCTCCCGAGGCGGTGGACGCTCCGGCGGCGGGCGATGCCGCAGGCGCGAGCAAGATACCCGCGCACTTGCTCGAGCGGTCGAAGTCGGCGCGCGAGCAGGCCGCGGGCGGCGGTGGCACTGCGACCGCGGTGGTCGATCGGCCGGTGGCCGCATCGCCGGTCCTCGCCGCCGGCGGGCCGCCTTCGCTCGTGACCGGGCCAGGCGGGCACACTCAGCGGCTGCTCACCGTCGTGAAGTCGGGTTCGATCCAAGACGTCAAGGCCACACCCCAGGACAAGGTCCACACCTGGCCCCACCTCCTCGTGGTCGAGTTCGGCGCTGCCCTGTTGTGCACCGCGTTCACGCTCCTGTTCTCGGTGTGGGTGAACGCGCCGTTCCTCGAGCTCGCGAACTTCAACCAGACGCCGAACCCGTCCAAGGCCCCGTGGTACTTCCTCGGTCTCCAAGAAATGCTCACCATGTTCCACCCGATGGTGGCGGGTGTGATGATCCCGGGCATGGGCCTGTTCGTGTTGGGTGCCGCGCCGTTCATCGACAAGAACCCGTCGAACAAGCCCGAAGATCGCAAGTTCGCCATCGCGATCATGACCGTGCATCTGATGTTCTGGGCCACCCTCGTGATGATCGGCTCGTTCTTCCGGGGCCCGGGCTTCAACTTCGTGTTCCCGTGGAACAAGGGCATCTTCTTCGACCTGTGATGACCAACGCCATGTGTTCCCCCCATTCGTACCAGGAGTCGCAGACATGAACGGAACCGTTGTCGCCGGGGCCGTGGCCATCCTCGTGTTGGCGCTCGCCGCGCTCGTGGTCTCCGCGCTGAAGCGGCGCGACCTCGGCATGGCCATCGGTGAGCTTTCGCGCGAGACGAAGAAGCGTGACCGGCCCTCCGCCGGGCCCACGGTCACCGACACGGTCGCGCCCACAGGCAAGGAGATCGAACGCGCCGCGGTGCTCGCCCGCACCGGCACGAGCATCGAGGCAGCCGCACCCAAGGCGCCGGTGCGCTTCGTGGCCCCTGATGCCGACGCGATCGGCGTCAGTCGCCGCCAGTTCCTCAACCGCAGCATCGTCGGCGGCATGGTCCTGTCGTTGTCCACGTTCGGGGCGA
>JANMVY010000396.1:0-7571 GCA_031393535.1 Actinomycetes bacterium
ACCCTGCGACGAACTGCTTGACAGCCATCGAATACTTCCTCCACTTCGGTAGTCCGGCCGCCTGCGGCGCAGGCCCGGTGACGTTGCTCGCTGTCGTCGCCGACAGGTCGCCGTTCTCGGTGGAGACGCCATGGAGAAACACGCTCGACAAGTTCGGGGATGGTTGGGGAACCGACCCCGCGGACACGCTGCGCATTTCGGCGACGAACGCCGACAGCGCCTGGTGCTGTGCACCTGCGTCGCCGGCGAGAATCGCCTCGATGCTGCGCTCGTCGAGCATTGCAGTCCGTGGCATCTCGATGGGGTAATCGCCGGACTCGGTCATGGGGATACGGCCTCCTGCGAGATTTCTCGCCGGATGTTCTCGAACGCGCGTCGTTGTAGTGCTTTCACAGCTCCGGTGGTCTTGCCGACCACCGAGGCGACCTGTTGCAGGCTCAGGTCGGCGACGATGCGCAGCAAGACGACGTCGCGCTGATCGTGGGGGAGCGGCGCACAGAGCGCGAGCACGCGTTCGCCGGCCAGACGCTCGAGCGTTTCGTCGTGCACGTTGTCGCCCGGGCGGGTAGACGTCTCGATGTCGACGTCGCCACGGCCGTCGCCCCCGATGTCGCGCGGTGGGCGTCGTGACTCGCGCCGCCGCTCGTCCTGGAGTCGTCGGTGGGCGATCACGAAGACGAACGACCGGAACTGTGTCGCGTCACCGCGGAAGGTGGGGATGGCCCGGACGAGTGCCAGGAAGCTCTCGCTCGTCAGGTCTTCGACGTCGTCTGCGCCCTGCACCCGTAGGTAGCCGGCAACCGTCGGCGCGAGCCACCGGTAGATCTGCTCCCACGCCGCGCCTTCGCCCCGCTGGGCGCGCGCCAGCAGGTCGGCGAAGACCCCGGCAGTGGGATCGAACTCACGCGCGCGGCCCGTCACCCGCGTGCCATCGGCACGCCTTCTCGGTATCTGAAGTGCACCGACCCGATCGGGACCGGGTCGTACGGCCCTTCAGCGGGTGATGGCGAACCGGTCGAGTCCGTAGCAGGTGATGGCGTTGCCACGCACGAGCTTGGTGGTCTCGGCCGGGGACAGCCCGACCTCGGCCACCATGCGCCGGACCACGTCGGCCGAGTGCGGCCACGTGCCGTTCATGTGGGGATAGTCGCTCTCGAAGAGGATGATGTCCATGCCGACCTCGTCGCGGCTGCGCAAACCGTGCAGGTCGTCGAAGATGCAGCCGTACACCCGGTTGCGCACGTAGCTCGACGGGGGATGCGCGAGCTCGACTCCGCCGACGCCCTCGTGCCACACCCCGTCCATGCGCTCGAGCAGGAACGGCATCCAACCCACTTGGCTCTCGGCGTACGCGAGCTTGATCTTGGGGAAACGCTCGAGGGTGCGCGAGAACACCCAGTCGCACATCGACCCCTGCGCGTTCTGCGAGTTGAGGGACATGGACACCGCGAGTGGCGCGTCGTCGCTCGTGGTTGGCATGGTCGACGACGAGCCGATGTGCATCGAGACGGTGGTGTCGGTTTCTTCGCAGGCGTCCCACAGCACGTCCCACAGGCCGGTGTAGAGCGACGAGAAGCCGAGCTTGGCCGGGTTCTCCGTGAAGGCGATCGCGTAGCTGCTCTTTGCCGCGCAGCGGCGCACCTCGGCCGCGGCGAGCACGGGGTCCCACAGCGGAACGAGGGTGAGCGGGATGAGTCGACCGCGGCCCGCACCGCCACCCCATTCGTCGATGATCCAATCGTTGTAGATCTGCAGACACACAAGCGCGAGATCCTTGTCGTCGCGCTCTGCGAAGCCTTGTCCCGCGAATCGCGGGAACGTGTTGGGGTAGTTGATCGATGCCTCGACGTGGTTGAGGTCCATGTCGAGCAGCCGCGCTGTCTGGTCCCATGCACCGGCGCGGAAATCCTCGTAGATCGCGGGAACGTTCGCCTGTTGCTCAGGCGGCACGCCCACCGGTGCGTGCAACAAGCCGGTGGGCATCACCAGATCGTCGAACAGCCAGATGTCGCACCACTGCCCGTCGGAAGCGCCGCGGTCGAGGCTCATCTTGCCGCCGAGAAAGCCCAGCTTGGCCCGCTCGCGCGAAACGCGTGGCCCTCGCTCACGCCACGCCACAGGCAACTCGCGCGCCCACAGGTCGCGCGGTTCGAGGATGTGATCGTCGACCGAGATCATCCAGGGGATGTCGGTGAGCGCGGTGTCATCGGCTTTGGTTGGGGCGGTCATCGTCGTGCGGATGCTGGCGGTCTCGGTCATCGGGCGCGCCCCTTGTCGTGTCCGGACGACCGTAGTGCGTTCGGGCCGCCGCATGCCGCGGGCGAATCGGGTTGTGCACCGCGATCCGCGACCTCGGCGCCCTCGCGTTGTACGACTGAGATCTCAGTTTTCCGGGTGCCCGACGCGCGGCTCGCGCAGCGGCGAGCGATACGCGCGCACCACACGCGGCTCGATCACGAGCACCACGCGTTGTGACCATTTCCGTCGGGGAAATGGCGTACCGAGGTACTTCAGCGCCATGGCATCGAGCACCGTGAGGTCGTCGTCGAGCCGAATCTCGTGGACGTTTCCCCGCACCAGGAGTTGGTCGTAGGGATCGGCGAACGAGACGAGCGACAACGCCACCCGCGGGTCGGCCGCGGCGTTTCGCGCCTTGAGGGACTTTGCGTCGGTCGCCACGAGGATCAGGTCACCGTCGCGCGCCACCCACACGACGTCGCTCTTGGGGTGGCCCCCGGGTTGCAAGGTCGTGAGGTGGGCGAAGTTCGCACCATCGAGCAGGCGGCGAGCGTCATCGTGCAATGTGGCCACTCGGATACATGACCACGTGCGGCTCGTGCGCGCCACGCCGCAGCGGGTCAAGATGGCTCGTTCGCGATCGCGGGGAGCCGCCGATGACCATCACCACCAGTGTCGACGAGCGAGGCATCGCCGTGGTCACCATGCACCACCCGCCCGTGAACGCGTTGACCGTCGACGACACGTGGAAGATTCGCGACGCGTTCCACGCGCTCGCAGCCGACGACACGGTGCGCGCCGTCATCCTCACTGCCAAGGGCAAGGGGTTCAACGCAGGCATCGACATTCGTGAGATGCAGTCGGCAAGCGGCTTCGACCACCTGCTCGGGTCGGGCGCCGCGTGCTATGCCGCCTTCGACGCCGTCTACGAGTGCCCCGTGCCCACCATCGCCGCCGTGAACGACTTCTGCATGGGCCTCGGCGTCGGCCTGGTCGGTAGCTGCGACATCGTGATCGCGTCGACCAACGCACGGTTTGGTCTTCCCGAGGTCGACAACGGCGCACTCGGCTGTGCGTCGCACCTCGCGAAGCTCGTGCCACCGATGAAGCTGCGCCAGATGGTGTTCACCTGTGAAGCAGTCAGCGCCGCGCAACTCTACGAATGGGGCACCGTGTACAAGCTGTGCGAACCCGACGAGCTTCTGGCGACCGCACGCGAGACGGCCGCGAAGATCGTCGCCAAACAGCCGCGCGTGATGCGTGCCGCGAAGGCTGCACTGAACCTCATCGACATATACGAGCTGTCCAAGCACTACCGGCTTGAACAGGGCTTCACCTACGAGATGAACCTCTACGGCGACGGCGACAAGGCGCGCGACGCGTTCCTCGCCGGCACTCGACAAGTCACGAAGGACGCCGATCGATGAGCGGCCCGGGCGACGAACGGCTGGCGGGCAAGATCGCAATCATCACCGGTGCCGCGCGGGGCATGGGCGAGGCCTCGGCACGGCTTTTCGTGCGCCATGGCGCACGCGTGGTGCTCGTCGACAAGCGTGACGACCTCGGCCGCGCTGTCGCCGAATCGATAGACGAATCCCAGCCGGGCGCCGCGCGGTATCTCAGCGCGGACATCACCGATCCCGCGAACTGGCGCACGGTTCTCGATGCGACGATCGAAACCTACGGTGCACCGAACGTCTTGTTGAACAATGCAGGCATCATCCGCGTGCAACCGCTGCTCGAGACCGACCTCGAGACGTTTCACAAGGTCATCGAGACGAACCTGACATCGTGCTTCCTCGGCATGCAGGCGATCGTGCCGGTCATGCGCGCAAACGGCGGCGGTTCGGTCATCAACGTCGCGTCGCCGCAGGGGTACGAAGGGCGCGCCAACTTCGGGGCGTACACCGCGTCGAAGTTCGGCGTCCGCGGGCTCACACGTACGGCGGCGATCGAGTTCGGTCCGTTCGGGGTACGGGTGAACTGCGTCGTTCCCGGACCGATTCGTACGGCGATGACCGAACGCGCGGGTTGGACCGACGACGACTACGCACGCTCGTACGGTGCGTATCCACTCGGCCGCCGCGGTGAGCCCGACGAGGTTGCTGCGGTCAATCTGTTCTTGGCATCGGACGAATCGTCGTTCTGCACCGGCGCCGACTTCATCGCAGACGGCGGCGTGCTCGCCGGCAAGCCTCGGGAGTAACCATGAGCGATCGGTTCGATCTGACGGGAAGGGTCGCAATTGTCACCGGTGCCAGTCGCGGTATCGGTCGCGCGTTGGCCCACGGTCTCGCCGAGGCCGGTGCCGCCGTCGTGTGCGCGGCGCGCACGCTCGACGCGTGCGAGGAGGTCGCAACCGCCCTGCGTGGCGCCGGTGGCCGCGCCGTCGCGGTGCGCTTCGACGTAGCTGATCGTGGCGCGCATGCCACGGTGATCGACGCCGCGCTCGGGTCGTTCGGACGCCTCGACGTGCTCGTCAACAACGCCGGCGCGCTGAAGCCGCACGTCACGGTACGGGTCACCGAGGCCGAACTCGACCGGCTGTACGAGGTGAACCTCAAGGGACCGTTGTTCTTGTCGGTCGCCGCGCTCGACTTGCTCTCGGCCGACGGGGGCGGATCCATCGTCAACATCGGCGCACTCTGTGCCACCCAACCGATGGAGGGCATCGGGGCCTACTGCGCGATCAAGGCGGCGATGGTGAACTGGTCGACCACCATGGCTCGCGAATGGGCCGCGCGGGGGGTTCGGGTCAACACGCTCGTACCCGGGTCGGTGGCCACCGACATGATCCTGCCCGTCGATCCTGAGCGTCGCGCC
Organism: Actinomycetes bacterium; assembly: GCA_031393535.1. Lineage (GTDB taxonomy): Bacteria > Actinomycetota > Acidimicrobiia > Acidimicrobiales > WLNW01 > WLNW01. The sequence continues at coordinate 5,062 of JANMVY010000396.1, forward strand.
GCGTTCGTTCTCGAGCTCGCCGATCAGAACCTCTTCAAACGGCTCGCGACGCCTGACGACCTTGTCGGTGCCGCCGTGTTCCTCGCGAGCGACGCGTCGTCGTTCATGACCGGCAGGTCGATCATCGTCGACGGGGGCCTAATGCGCTGACCCGACGCCCACGAGTGGTGCGCGGCCCCGTCAAGGCGTCAGGTGGTGCACATGCTCCGTCAAGCCGTCGGCGTGCGGAAACGACGACCGGACGAAGGTGGTGAGGTCATCGAGGGTGGTCATGGTGCCGTCTCGTCGAACCAGGCCCAGCGCCAAGGTTCGATCACCTGAACCGCGCTGTCGAATATCGCCGACGCGGTCGCCGCGACCAGCGGATCGCCCGACGAGACACTGTCGCGGAGCCGCGCGAACGACGCGTCGACGGCCTGCTTGGTGGCCAGCAGATCACCATCACAGTAGGTGACCGTGATGCGTAATCGGCCCGCCTGCGCAGGGGCGCCGGCCGCGAACGTGCGAGCGTCGGCGGCAGCCACGAAACCCGGGTCGATCGTGCTCGTGACACTCGAGAACGTGTACACGCCGGCGACGCCGGCGAGGGCCAGGGTGGTAGGGATGACCACGGTGTCGTACCACCGATAGAGCTGCTCGACCGCGATGGCATGTGGATCTTCCAGCTCGAGGACCTGCACGATGACCCCACTGGCCGGTCGGAACGGGAGTGCCGCGGTCGACACCTTCGCATGCGGTGACACGTACCCCTTCACGACATCGAAAAATCCCATGAGGGGCCGGGTGCACATGGCCATGTCCGGTCGCCGACCCCATTGGAACGAACGCTCGGCCAGCGCCTGCCACTCGGCCACGGCATCGGCGATCGGTGGACGGAACCAGTAGAGGTTCACGTAGTGCGTCGCTGCGAGACGCGCGTCGGCCAGGGAGGCCGTGGCGCAAGCCGGTGTGCGTACCCAACGCTCGCCGTGACGCACGCCGTCGAGTGCCAGGTTCTCTGGACGATGATCGAGTTGGTGCCACTCGTTGTACGCGGCGTGCTGCGAGGGATGCTCGACGCTGGTGAACGAGAAGAACCCGTGGGGTGACAACATCACGATTGCAGTGCGGTCCGCACATCGCCGCAGATGAGCTCGACGTGACGATCGACGAGGTCGTCGGGCATGCCGGCGAGGCTTGCCCACAAGTAGACGTGGTGCACCGGCAGACCTTCGGTGCGCGACCGAACGAGCGCGATCGCGTCGGCCGCGGTGCACACCGCCAAGCCCGGTAGTTCGCCTGTGCGATCGAGTCGCTCGGCGATACCGGTGAGCATCTCGTCATATGACTCCTCGAGGCCTCGCGCCGCACGGTACGAGTGGCGCTGCCAGACGAAGTGGGGCAGCAGCCGCCGTTTGGTGCGTTCGGGATCGTCGCACACGATCAGGTCGACCACACCCCCGAGGCGCGCACTCGACGCACCGTGCCCGTTCGCCTCGAGCGCGGCGGCGTAGACCGCCGCGTTCGTGCGGTCGAGGCTCAACAGCCCGACGCCGAGCGCGCCCGCACGCGCCGCGCCCTGCGGGCCCTGGTATCCCGCCCATAGGGGGAACGGACGTTGCACCGGCGGTGGCGTGACGACGCCCTCGTCGAGCAGGCGTCGCACCTCGGCGAGCGTGGCGTCGGTGCGCGTGTAGCGGGCGGTGAGTGGCTGACCGAAGAGCGCGAACTCGTGCGGGGCGTACCCGGTACCGAGCCCGACCTCGATACGGCCGTTCGAGATGATGTCGGCCAACGCGGCCTGTTCCGCAAGATGCGCCGCCTGATGAAGCGGCGCGATCATGATCGCCGTACCGATGCGAACCCGGCTCGTGCGCGCCGCGAGCGCGCACGCGAAGGCCAACGGTTGGGTGAGGTATCCGTCGGAGAACTGGTGGTGCTCGGACAGCCACACGGCGTCGATGCCGGCACGTTCGGAGTCGACCACCAGTTGCATGGCGCGCGCGATGTGATCGACCCAGGGACGCTCCCAAGGCGGTGGGTTGCGGAGGTCGAGAAAAAGTCCGAGCTTCATTGCTGGCTCCCGGTAGGTGCTCGCTCGGGGAGGATGCCCCAGGCCCGCGCGAGATCTTGCACTTCGATCGTCGAGCCGTTCGAGAACTCCTCGGGGCCCGATGTGACGATACGGCCGATGATGCGCCCGATGAGGTCGACGGGTGCCGCGTGTTTCGCGACGAAGGCAAGCTTTTCGCCCGCTGCGAGCACGCGTTCGGTCGCGACCGCCCCCGGCTGCAGGTGGTAGAAGCGCAGCCCCTCGCCCGCATGCTCGACCACGAGTTGCTCGGTGATGTGGTTGAGGCCTGCCTTCGACACACCGTACGTGAGCGCCCATCCACCCTCGCCGATCGCCGCGAAAGGCTTGTTGAAGCCTGCTCCGCTCGTGATGTTCGCGATGACGCCGCTGCGGCGCGCGACCATGTGCGACAGCACCGGCTGCATGAACAAGAGTTGCGCGGTGATGTTGCCGTAGA
>JANMVY010000508.1:0-2307 GCA_031393535.1 Actinomycetes bacterium
GATCGGGTACGGGTCCGCGTGCGTGCCGTGTAGCGTCGCCCGGGTGATTCTCGAGCTCGGCTCCGCCCATCGCTACGACATCACCGATCGAGCGCTGGTCATGGGCATCCTCAACCGGACACCCGATTCCTTCTTCGACAAGGGCGCCTACTTCGACTTCGATTCGTTCCTGAGGAAGGCCGAATCACTGGTCGACCAGGGCGCCGACCTCCTAGACGTCGGGGGGGTCAAGGCCGGGCCCGGTCTCGAGGTCACGGTGCAGGAGGAGCTCGATCGCGTCGTTCCCGCGATCGAGGCATTGCGCGCACGGTTCGATATTCCCATCTCGGTCGATACGTTCCGGGCCCGCGTGGCACGTGAGGCCTTCGCCGCCGGCGCACAAGTCGGCAACGACATCAGCGGGTTCGCCGATCCCGACTACCTGCGCGCCGCCGCGGAGCATGGTGCGTCAGTGGTGGCAACGCACATGCGACTCGCCCCGCGAGTGCCCGACCCGCGACCCGAGTATGCGGACCTGCTCGGCGACGTGCGCGAGTTCCTTCGCGACCGCGCCGCGCGTGCGCTGGCCGCCGGTGTGCCGGCGCAGCGCATCATGGTCGATGCCGGCCTCGACCTCGGCAAGAACGAAGCCATGTCGACCACGTTGTTGCGTAACTCCGACGACCTCGTCTCGCTCGGGTTCGCGGTGTTCCTGAGCGCGTCGAACAAACCGTTCCTCGGCACGCTCGTTGGTACCGAGGTCGCCGATCGCCGCGAAGCCACATGGGCTGCGCACGCGCTCGGCATCGCGCTCGGCTGTCGAATCCTGCGCGCGCACGACGTGCACGGTGGCCGGCGCGTCGCGGACGTCATGGCCGAGATCCTCGCCCAGCGGTGATGCCATGGTGAACGAGGCCGGTCGATGAGCGCGAAGCCGCCTAGTCACATCCACCTGCTCGTAGGCGACGAACCTTCACTCCTCGCGGACGCGGTACACGAGCTGATCCACCAGTTGCTCGGCGGCGAGGATCGCGATTTCGCGCTGGTGCGCCTCGGCGAAGAAGAGTTCCGCGTGGACGACGGCTTTCATCTCGCGCGGCTCGTCGACGCAGCACAGACTCCTCCGTTCCTCACCGCCCATCGGGTGGTGGTCGGCCATCATCTCGGCCGGTTCGCGAAGGCCGATGACCTGGCACCGTTGCTCGCGGTGTTGGCCGACCCGCTCGCGACCACGCGACTCGTGCTCGTGTGGGAGCGTGGGCAGAACCCCCGCCAGGACCGTCTCAGTGCGGTGCCGAAGAAGCTCGTCGACGTGGTGAAGGCGCTTGGCGGGGTCGTGCACGACACCGGCGTGCCCGCGGGGAAGGCCGCTGATTCCTGGCTCGACGATCGCATGGACGATGCCGCGGTGAAGCTCGATCGCGGCGCACGCACGCTCGTGCACCAGCGCCTCGGCGAGGACCGCGCCCGGGTCGTCGGCCTGCTGCACACGCTCGAGTCGGTGTTCGGCCCCGGGGTCACGGTGACCGCGACCGAGATCGAGCCGTTCCTCGGCAGCGCCGGCACGGTGCCGCCGTGGGAGCTCACCGACGCCATCGACGGAGGCCACATCGCCGATGCGCTCGACAAGTTGCACCGCATGCTCGGTGCCGGCGAACGCCACCCGCTGCAGCTGCTCGCCACGCTGCACACCCATTACGGCCGCATGTTGCGGGTCGACGGTGTGGCCGGGCTCGACGAGAAAGGCGCGGCGAACCTGCTCGGCATGAAGGGATCGACCTTTCCGGCGAAGAAAGCACTCACGCAGAGCCGCCGCCTCGGCGGAGCGAAGGTGTACCAGGCGGTGCGCCTTCTGGCCGACGCCGACCTTGCGCTGCGCGGCACCGTGGCCTGGCCCCCGGAGATGGTGATGGAAGTGCTGGTGGCGCGCCTGGCCAACCTGGGCCGGCGCTGACTCGTGCGCGGCTGACCCGTGCGGCTCTCCCGTGCGGCTCTCCCGTGCGGCTCTGCTCAGCCGGCGAGGCGGGCGAGACGCTTCATGAGACGCGACTTGCGGCGGGCGGCCCCGTTCTTGTGGATGACGCCCGTGGCCGCAGCGCGGTCGATCTTGCTGATGGCCGTGCGCGCGGTTGTGTCGGCCGATTCGGTGCTGGCCGACGCCTCGGCGGTCTTGATGCGGGTACGCAGCTCGGAGCGCACGGCCTTGTTCCGCAGGCGGCGCTTCTCGTTCTGCTTGTTGCGCTTGATCTGGCTCTTGATGTTCGCCACGGGTAGACCCTGCTGCTCGATGCGCCCCGACGAGCGCGTGTGCGTACTGCTGGACCGGCC
>JANMVY010000413.1:0-5010 GCA_031393535.1 Actinomycetes bacterium
TGGCGGTGGAGGGGGCGGCGACGCGTTCGCGGAGGAACCAGAGGCCCACGAGAACCACGAGCGCTATCTGTTGACCTACGCCGACATGATCACGCTGTTGATGGCGCTGTTCATCATCTTGTACGCCATCGGTCAGACCGATGTCGCCAAGTTCAAGCGCTTCCAGACCGGTCTCCAAAAGCAGTTCGGGGCACCGGCGCTCGACGGTGGCACCGGTCCCCTTGACGGCTCCCAGCTCACCGACTCGACGGCGCGCGTGATCTCGCTCGACTATGCGGGCCCCGGTCTCACGGACCCGAACGAGCTCTCGGCCGGCTCGACCCCCGATTCGTCCCAGCCAAAGAAGAAGGTGGAGATCACCGCATACAACGCGGACGAGACGGCACAGACGATCTCGAAGGTCCTCGAAAGCTCGGGCCTGCCGAAAGGCGGCTATGAGGTCGAGGTCGACAACCGCGGCGTCGTGATCCGCTTGTCGACCGACGAGGTCACCTTCGCATCGGGGTCGGCCGCGCTGCGACCCGAGAGCGCGAAGCCGCTCGACGTGGTCGCCAAGGCGCTGTCACTCACGTCGAACGACATCATCGTCGAAGGCCACACCGACAATCGTCCGATGGCGGGCCCCACGACGAACTGGGAGCTCTCGGCGCTCCGCGCGTCGTCGGTCTTGCGGTACTTCCAAGCGCACTTCTCGATCGACGCGAAGCGGTTGGCGGTGTCGGGCTACGCCGAGACCCGACCTCTCGCGACGAACGACACCGATGCCGGGAGGGCGCGGAACCGCCGCGTCGAGATCGTTCTCGCGCTGCGGAACGACCGCGACGTGTCGAGCAACACCAACGCCATCGACTCGGCGTTCGTCGATCCGGCCAAGCCTGTTCCGGTGAACCTGGTCGAGGTGACCTCGCCCAAGGCAAAGACCGCCACGACCACGACCGTCGTCACGAAGGCGTCGAAGTAGGCTCTGCCCCGATTCTTGGACCCGATTCTCAGGCCGGGCGCATCGACCAGGTCCGTGCCACGGCCGCGACGAAGACCTCGAGGTCGAGCGGCTTCGCGAACGCGGCCACCACCGGCGGCCGCACGAAGCGGGCTCCGAGCATCTCGGGGTTAGAGCTCACCAGCACCACCGGGCACCCGGGTGCGACTCGTGCGACTTCCTGCAGCATGGTGTCGGCGTCATGATCGGGAAGGTGGCGATCGAGCACGACGAGGCTCGGTCGTCTGCGCTCGAGCAACTCCAGGCCGCTCACACCGGTGCCGGCGAGGAGCACGTTCGCGCCTGGCATGCGCGACAACACCGCCTCGAGAATGCGCCGGGACTCGGGATCGTCATCGATGCACACCACATCGCGGACCTCGGTCGACGACTCCGCGCCGGCGCGGCGCAATACCACCCGGAACCGGGTGCCGACACCCAAGGTGCTCACGACCTCGACGGCGCCGCCCATGGCGCGGACGAGTCCGTCGGTGAGGGGCAACCCCAGCCCCGCCCCCGCGACACCGGTGCTCTCTGCGCCCATGCGATCGAACGGCACGAAAAGCCGACCGAGCAGATCGGGTGCGATGCCGGACCCAGTGTCCTCGACATCGACGTGCACGTTGTCGTCGACCGTCGAGGTGGTGATCGTGACCGATCCGCCGGGACGGTTGTACTTGATCGCGTTCGACAGGAGGTTGACGAGCACCTGGCGCACTCGTGTGGCATCGGCGCGCGCCCGAGCGTGTGGGTCATCGCGGTACGCGATGGTCACCACGTGGGTGCGCGCGAGCGCGCTGACCATCTCGATCGCCCCGGCGACCTCCGCGTGGACCTCGACGATGTCGTCGTTCACCATCAGCCTCGACGCGTTCATGCGGCTGAAGTCGAGGAGATCGTCGAGCAGCTGCACGACGTGGTCCCCGGCGCGACGGAGGCGGCTCAGGTACTCCGCGGGTTCGCCGGCACCCATCTCGAGCAGCTGCGCGTATCCGAGGATCGCGTGCAACGGTGTCCTCATCTCGTGACTCATCCTCGACACGAACTCGGCCGTGGTGCGGTTCGCCTCGCCCTCGGCGAATGTCAGCGCCGCCAGATCGGCGCGCGCGTCGTGCAATGCGGTCACATCGACTGCAGTACCTACGACGAAGCGGCTGCCGTCGGCGGCGCCCACGACGTTGCAGGAGACCTCGTTCCATCGGTAGGACCCGTCGAGCGCACGCAGGCGAACCGCACACGGGACCCGCGCGTCGGATTGCCCGTTGCCGGTACCGACCAGCTCTTCGAGCGTCGCCTGCAACTCGAGGGCCAGCGGTACGTCGTCGGGGTGCACCCACGCCAGCGCCGTGCGCGGATCTGCGGCGAGCTCGTGACGGCTGCCACCGTAGGTGCGCTCCCACGACGCGGAGATCCACCAACGCGATCGATCGAGCGCCGCGAGGAACGAGACCGCGTCGAGACCGTCGAGGTACTGGGCCATCGCCTCGAACACCGCATCGTCATGCGGCTCGGTGCCGGGATCGACGATGCGAATCACGAATCGAAGCGGTAGCCGAGATTGCGAACGGTGATGAGCCAGCGCGGATGTACCGGATCGTCCTCGATCTTCGCCCGCAACTTGCGTACGTGCTCGGTCACCGTGGCGGCCTGCTGCCACTCCGACGACGACTGCCACACGCTCTCGAGCAGCTCCTGGCGGCTGAACGCGCGTCGGGGACGAGACGACAGGAAGAACAACAGCTCGAACTCCTTGGGCGTGAGCTCGACGCGTGCGTTTCGCAGGAACACCTCGCGGGCGTCACCGTCGATCGTGAGGTCGCCGAAATGACGGATGCTCGCCGACACACGCTGACCCGAGCGGCGCAACAGCGCGCTGACGCGCGCCGAGATCTCGGCCGGCGCGACGGGCTTCACGAGGAAGTCGTCAGCCCCGACCCGCAGCCCGACGACTCGGGTGTTCACGTCGTTGTTGCCGCTGATGATCATCACGGGCACGTCGTCGTGGCGACGCAGCGTCGTGAGTAGATCGAGCCCGGGCAGGCCCGGCAGCGTCAGGTCGAGGATCACAAGGTCGACACGGCGCGATCGCATGGCATCGAGCGCCCGGTCGGCGCAATCGGCCTCGACGGTGCTGTAGCCATCGCGCTGCAACACCGCAGTCGCGAGATGTCGAGCATCGGGATCGTCATCGACGATGAGGACCGTGCATCCCCGACCTTCAGTTCCCAGACGTGGTAATTGTGCGAGCACTGCTTCCGATCCCTTCGTGTTGAGCATCCACGCCCCGCGCGAGCTCGCGCAGCACACGGGCGAGTATGCCCAGGTCGATTGGTTTGCGCATGTACGACGACACCCCGAGGCGACGGAAGCGGGCGACAGTCGACGCGTTCGCATCAGCGCTCAGGATCACTACGCGAGGAGCGTCAGGTCGCAGGCTGCCCAGGATCTCGGCCACGAACGAGTCCGCGCATGTCTGCCCGAGCCATGCGTCGGCCACCACCACCGATGGACGGTGCTCGTCGATTGCCGCGTGCGCTTCGCCCAGGTTCGACGCCACGATCAGCTCGAGATCGGACAGCAGCCGGAAGAACTCGACGAGCAGGTCACGACTGACGGAGTCGTCGTCGACATAGACGACCTTCACCGACTCGAGCCGGTAGAGATCGAGGTCGATAGCCGGAAACGACCGAGGACCGGCGACGCGCAGGTCGATCACGACATCACGCCGATCGACCGATGGCCGGCGCGGTCGTCATGCGAGGACGCCCTGCTGCTCAGCTGACCACCCCCGGGCTGTGCCTTTCGTCGACCGGCATCGTGCGCTCTGTCGACCGCGGTCGACCGCATGCGCACACCTCTTCAACATCGACCGATCACCTCGAGATGTGAGGAGTACGAGTCGGCCCGCAGGAGGGGCCACGCCCGGAGGGCTGGCTCACGCGTAGAAAGGGTTCTCGCCCATCGCGTGGTTGGTAGCGTCGACCACCTCGGTGATCTCGGGGATCGCCTCGAGAATCGAGACGCGAATGCCCTCGGTGAGGGTGGCCGCGCTCATCGAGCACCCCTGGCAGCCGCCGCCCATCGTGACGTATGCCGTCGCGCCGTCGATACCGACCAGGGTGGCGAATCCGCCGTGCGCGGCGAGCGCGGGGTTGATGCGCTTTTCGAGCAGCGTGTTCACGCGTTCGACGACGTCGCCTGTGAGCTCGAGCTCGCCGAGGCCCGCCAGCGGATCAGGCCGGTTCGGGTTGCGCAGCACGAGGCCACCTTGGCTGGGGTTCGACGGCAGGTCGAGGGTGGAGCCGCGAAGGGGCTCGACACTCGCCGCCGGGACGACGAGGGTGAGGTCGCCGACCAGGAACTGCAGGTCGTCGGCCTCGGCCTCGGCCAGGGGCTCGAACGAGAGGTCATAGGCATATTCGACACCGTGCACGCCGGTGACCTCGATGCGCAGGCCGAGCGCCCCGGGCTCGTCCTCACCGGAACGGATCTCGAGAACACGTTCGAGGGCCCGGGCGGTGACGTCGATCACCGGCGCGGTGACGTCGATGGCAGGGGCGTAGGCGAGGCTGGCCTCAGGAGTCATGAGGTGAGCCTACCTGGGGTGTCCCGGCTCGGAGCGAGCGCCCAGCGGAGCATCGGCTCACGAACGCGCTTCGATCGCTGCGCCGAGCTCGAGCCAGCGTTCTTCGAGCGCTTCGATCGCCGCCGCGACACCCGCGAGCTCGGCGCCTATAGACGCCAGCTCGCGGTGGTCGCCAACCTCGGCCAGTCGAGCGGCCAGACGAGCCCGGGCACGATCGAGAGGACCCATGTCCTTTTCGACCTGGCGCAGGCGCGCCCGCAGCGTCGACAGCGAGGGCTCCGGCGCAGGGGCCGCGACGATCGACGCAACGTCGCGGGCGCGCACCGGCGGCCGTGGGCTCGCGGCCGCCGGTTCGCGGGTGCGCAAGGTGCCGCTGGTCCGCCGGGCGCGACGATCGGCTTCCCAGGCCTCGTACCCGCCGGGCAGGCGGCCCGCGCCACCGTCG
>JANMVY010000625.1:0-2467 GCA_031393535.1 Actinomycetes bacterium
TTCGGGTTCTCGCCTCGTGACCGTCGCGCAACTCGACGTCGCCGCGGGTGCTGCACAACTCGGCAGCCTGGCGGTGCGTTTCGTCGACGCGGGCCGCGTGGTACCGGGGCTCACGGTCGATGCGAACGGCCGTGCCCGCTCGTGGTGGTGGCCACTGCCGACAGCGGCCGACCGGGTCGCGGTCGCGTCACTGGTGGCCGATGCGTCGCCTGAAGCCCACGTTCGCACCTCTGTGATGCTCGCGGAGGCGGTCGACACCGAGGTCCGTGCACGGCTTGCCGACCGACCTGTCGTGATCGTCGCGCCGCGGCGGAATCGACGTGACGTATCGGCGGCCTGGCTCGCGTCGCTCACCACCACTGATCCGTGGCTCACGCTCGCGCCGGCCGCGGTCGACGACGCGCGGGCGCTGGCAACGACGATCGCCGCCTGGGTGCAGAGCGGTGCAGTCGATACGTCGCGCGTACGAGCGTGCCTGCGCATCCTCGAACCACTCGGTGGTGTCGACGCGTGGCCCGTCGAGCTGCTCGCGCAGGACGCCACCGAGCCATCGATGCTCGTCGCCGCGTCGCATGTGTGGAACGGTGCCTCCGGCTTCGGGTTCGACGCGATCGAGGAGCTGCTGCGGGGCCTCGGCCGTGTCGCGAGGCTCGCGCCCGAGCTCGCGCCGCTGCTCGACGAAGCCGAGCCTTCGAGCATCGAGCTGCCCGGCGCGCACTTGCTCACGTTGGTCCGTGATCGCGTCGACGCATTACAGGACGCAGGCATCGGCGTGTTGTTGCCGTCGTGGTGGGGTAAGACCGGCCGCCTCGGATTGCGGGCCAAAGCGTCGTCGCGCAAGGCCAACGCCGCGTCCGCATCGGCTGCGACCTCGGCCGGCCTCGGGCTCGACGCGATGGTGTCGTTCAGATGGCAGGCCGCGTTGGGCGACATCACCCTGACGTCCGATGATCTCGCGCAGCTCGAGGTCGCGGCCGCGGCGAAGCGCACCCTCGTGCGGTTGCGCGGCCAATGGGTCGAGCTCGACGCGTCGCAGCTCGACGCGATACTCGCGCACGTCGGCCACAAGGGTGAGACGTCGGTGGCGGCGTTGTTGCGCAGCGGCCTCGGTCTCGACGGCATCACGCTCGATCGACAACTTGTCGATGCCGACGTAGCGGTCACCGGCGTCGATGCGACGGGTTGGCTCGCGTCGCTGCTCGACGACGCGTTGCACCGCACGGTTACCCCCCTGGCGACCCCCGACGGTTTCGAGGGCCTGTTGCGTCCGTACCAAGAACGCGGGGCGGGTTGGCTCGTGTTCCTCGGCTCCCTCGGGCTCGGCGCGGTGCTCGCCGACGACATGGGTCTGGGCAAGACGGCACAGCTGATCGCCTCGGTCGTGGCCGAGCCGCTCGGCGCACCCAGCCTCGTGGTGTGCCCGGTCTCGGTCCTCGGCAACTGGTCGCGCGAGCTCGCCCGCTTCGCGCCACAGCTACGGGTATACGCGCATCACGGTCCCAGCCGTGCCCACGGTGACACGTTCACTGCGGCCGCGACCGCACACGACGTCGTGCTGACCACCTACTCGCTGATCGCGCGCGACGCCATCGACTTGGACACAGTGCCTTGGGCGCGGCTCGTGCTCGACGAGGCGCAGCAGGTGAAGAATCCGTCGAGTGCGCAGACGCGTGCGGTCTCGCGGGTGAGCGCGTCGCGTCGCATCGCGCTCACGGGTACACCGGTCGAGAACCGCCTCGGTGAGCTCTGGTCCATCATGAACATCGTCAACCCCGGCCTGCTCGGATCCGCGCGCGCGTTCCGCAAGACCTTCGCGGAGCCGATCGAGCACGACCAGGATCCGATCGCAACCGAGCGGTTACGGCGCGTGACCGCGCCGTTCGTGCTGCGGCGACTGAAGACCGACCGATCGATCATCACCGACCTGCCCGACAAGATCGAGACCACCGAGTCGTGCCCGCTCACCCGTGAGCAGGCCACGTTGTACCAAGCGGTGGTCGACGAGGTGTTGGTGCAGGCGACCGAGAGCGAAGGGATGAGCCGGCGCGGTCTCGTGCTCGCCGGCCTCATGCGCCTCAAGCAGGTGTGCAACCACCCGGCACAGTTCGCGCGCGACGGCTCGGCCCTCGCCGGGCGCTCGGGCAAGCTCACACGAGTCGAGGAGTTGCTCGAGGAGATCGTGGCCGCGGGCGACAAGGTCCTGTGCTTCACGCAGTTCGCAGAGTGGGGCACGATGCTCGACCCGTACCTGAAGACGCGGTTCGGCGCCGACGTGTCGTGGTTGCACGGCGGTGTGGCCCGCAAGAAGCGCGACGAGATGGTCGATCGGTTCGGTGCAGCCGACGGGCCGGGCATCTTCCTCATCTCGCTCAAGGCCGGCGGAACCGGCCTCAACCTCACTGCCGCCTCGCACGTGATCCACCTCGATCGCTGGTGGAACCCGGCCGTCGAGGACCAAGCCACCGAT
>JANMVY010000421.1:0-2452 GCA_031393535.1 Actinomycetes bacterium
CCTTTGGCGGGGACGGTGTCGACTGCGATGATGCGCCCGGCGCCCTTGATGCGCAGGGCCTGGATTACGGACAACCCGACGCCACCGGCGCCGAACACCGCGGCGGTCTGACCAGGCGTGACGTTGGCCCGGTTGAACACCGAGCCGAGGCCGGTGACGACGCCGCACGCGATGAGGCATGCGCTCGTGAGTGGGATGTCCTTCGGGATCGGGACAGCCTGGATCTCCTTCACCACCGTGATCTCCGCGAACGACGATGTGGCCGCGAAGTTGCCCGCCGACACGCCACCGACGGTGAACGGCTCGGTGCGGTTGCCGATCGACGCCCGGCACCACCCGGGCTTGCCCGTGTTGCACCACTTGCACATGCCGCAGTTCGCGAGCGTGGCGATGACGACGTGATCGCCGACCTTGACCCGGGTGACCTCGGAGCCGACGCGCTCGACCACACCCGCGCCCTCGTGACCCATGAGCGATGGAGCCGGCCAAGGGATGGTGCCGTCGAGCAGGCTCACGTCGGAGTGACACACGCCGGCCGCGGCGACGCGTACCCACACTTCGTTGGGGCTCGGGTCGCGGACCTCGACATCCGTGCGGATCTCCGCGGTCGTTCCGTTGAACACGATGCCGCGCATGGCTCGGCCCCTTTGGTCGTGGTTTGCCGGACAGAGATTGGCACATCGGCTGGCGGAGGCAAAGCACGACCGGCCGAGGTGGTGCCGCGTTCGGGCCCGAGATCGGGGACAATGGAGCATGGCCACGAACACCGTGTCGTCACCGCCCGTTCCGCCCCGATCAGATCCCGTCCTCGTGGGTTCGGCCACGGCTCTTGCGTGGGCGCGCTCCGCGGTGGCCGCGGCATCGCTCGGCGCGGCGGCGGTGCACGCGGCCTCGATTCCGGTGCACTTCGACCACGGCACGCGCTACGGCATCGCGTTCGTGGTCATGGCCGTGGCCGGTGTCATCGCCACAGTGCTGCCGATCCTGCGGCGCTGGCGTCTCGGTTTGTGGTTCGCGCTCGTTGCCAACGCGGGCATCGTCGCGCTGTTCTTCCTCGCGATCACGCGCGGTATGCCGGGCGATTCGAAGGAAACGATCGGCATGGCCGGTGCGGTCGCGACCATGCTCGAGGTCGCGGCGATCACCGCGGCCGCCGTGGGTCTCGCGTTCGGGGCCAGTGCCGAGCGTGGCGCAGCACCGGTAGGGGTGGGGCATGGCGGATGGCGTGCGCCGGCCGCGACGTTGGTCGCGGTTGCGCTGCTTGCCACACCGGGTGTCGCCACCGCGGCCGATCACGATCACGGGCCGCACGATTACACCGCGGCGACGGCTTCGCACGATCACCCGAACCAGGAGTCCGGGGTCACGGGGGCGCTCGCCGCCGCCACGCTGACCGGCATCTTCGCCGCCGCGCCCGCGGCGGTGCACGCGGGCGGTACGGGGAACGCGATCCACGACGACAGCACGGCCGGCACACCGTGTGCGCCTTCGAACGATCAGGTGGCCGCAGCCGACAAACTCCTCGCCGACTCGACGCTTGCGCTCCAGAAGTACCACGACGTCAACGTCGCCGTGGCCGCCGGGTACCGCCCGCTCGGCTTCGAGCCGAACGGCATCAACCATTACATGAACAAGGCCTACCTCGACGACGGCCGCACAATCGACCCCGATCGCCCGGAGTCGATCCTTTACGGCCGCAACAAGGATGGGTCGCTCTACCCCGTCGGTGTGATGTACATGACCGGCTCGGTGGCCGAGCGAGGCCCGCGCCTCGGTGGTTGCCTCACACCCTGGCATCGCCACGGCTTCCCGTTCGCCCGGCCCGGCGAGGCGAGCGTCGAGATGATGCACGTCTGGACAGTGGCCGTGCCCGGCGGACCCTACGCCGAGCATGTCGAACGTGAGTACGCCCGTATCTACCTCGGTGTCGAGCCGATCGACACCGAGGGCGGCACCGCGCCGGCCGCCGGCGCCACCACGACGACGGTCGCAGTCGACCAACTCACCTCCGCATTCGGCTTCGCCACCGGGAGCAACGTCAGCATCGCGGTCGCGTTGAACGTCATCAACGTGCATCGCGTCGCCCTGTGCGCCGAACCGCTGCGCACGGCTGTCGCGGCGCGTGTGAAGAATCAGCCGTTGCTCGACCGGATGTGCGACCCGATCTTGAACGGTCCGTTGCCCGGCGCGAGCGCGCCCGATCTCGCCACGATCCTCAAGTCGTTCACGGCGAGCAAGACGGCGAAGTGAACCAGAGCGTGCTCATCGCCCAGATCACCGATCTGCACATCAGCACCCCCGACGCGCCGAACGCGCGCGTCGACACAAGCGCCACGCTCCGTCGTGCGGTCGAGATGCTGAACACGATGCAACCGCGACCCGATTGCGTGATCGCGACCGGCGACCTCGTCGAACACGGCACCGATGTCGAGTACAAGATTCTCTTCGCCAT
>JANMVY010000673.1:0-1609 GCA_031393535.1 Actinomycetes bacterium
CCTGACGGACGACCTGCCGATGAGGAGCACGTGCCCGCACGCGATCGATCACGCATCGAGCCCCTTCTGCTCGACCTCGCCCGCAACTACCGCTGGGGGTGGCACCGCCCCACACGGACCCTCATGGATCAGGTCCGCCGCATCGCGCGTGTCGATCCCACTGTGCACCCGCTCCGCGCGTTGGAAGGGCTCGACGAATCCGCGTGGGCGACGCTGCTCGCGGACCCGGGCCGTGTCGACGCGATCGAGGCCGCCCACCGCTCGCTCACTGCGGCGTTGGCCGACGCGCCGCCGCGGGTCACCGCGTATTTCTCCCCGGAGTTCGGCATCAACGAAACGCTGCCCCAGTACTCGGGGGGTCTCGGCATCCTTGCCGGCGATCACCTGAAGGCCGCGAGCGATGCCAACCTGCCACTCGTCGGCATCGGGCTCTTCTATCGCGAAGGCTTCTTCCGCCAGGTCGTCACCGACGGCCGTCAGACCGAGCGCTACCAGGCACAAGACCCGAGGTCGCTCGGCGCGGTCGACACCGGCCACGTGGTCGAAGCCCCACTCGGCCCGGTCACCGCCCGCGCGAAGGTGTGGCGCATCGACGTCGGACGCATCCCGTTGTACCTGCTCGACACCGATCTACCCGAGAACACGGCCGCCGTGCGTGCCATCAGCGACCGCCTCTACGGCGGCGACCAAGAACACCGACTGCGCCAAGAGCTGGTGCTCGGGGTGGGCGGCGCGCGCGCGCTCACGGCGCTCGGCATCGCACCGACCTGCTTTCACCTCAACGAAGGCCACGCGGGCCTCCTCGTGCTCGAGCTCATCGAACGTGCGTGTCGCGATGGCGCGACGAGCATTGGGGCCGCCCTGGCGCAGATCCGTCCGATCACGTTGTTCACCACGCACACACCGGTTCCCGCAGGCATCGACCGATTCCCCCGCACGCTGTTCACGCACTATGTCGCACCATGGGCCGCCGCGTGCGGGCTCTCCATCGACGAGCTGCTCGCGCTCGGCGTGCTCCCGAGCGACGGCGTGACGAAGCCTTTCAACATGGCCGCGTTCTGCCTCGCGGCCGCCGGTCGCGCGAACGGCGTGTCGAAGCTGCACGGTGCGGTGAGCCGTGAGATGTTCGCCGCGCTGCCGCTCGGCCCGAAGATCGACTCGGTCACAAACGGTGTGCACGCACGCACTTGGATCAGCGACGACGTGCAGGACCTTTTCGACGCCGAGCTCGGCGACGGTTGGGCCGAGGGCGTTCCCTCTGTGTGGGCCAAGGCGCCGGCTATCGATCCGGCGCATGTCCGAGCCGCGTGGCAGCCGGGCCGCGATCGGCTCGTCGATCTCGTCGCGCGCACCGCGGGCACGGCGCTCGACCCGAACGCGCTCACCGTCGGATTCGCCCGCCGTTTCGCCACCTACAAGCGTGCCGCGTTGTTGCTCACCGACCGGCCGCGCCTGCGCTCGTTGCTCGGCGACGCGGCGCGCCCCGTGCAGTTCGTGTTCGCGGGTAAAGCCCACCCGGCCGATGCCGAGGGGAAGGCGTTGCTCACGATCATCAACCAGTTCGCGGCCAACCCCGATTCCGAGGGTCGCTTCGTGTTCGTGCCCGATT
>JANMVY010000711.1:0-4357 GCA_031393535.1 Actinomycetes bacterium
CAAGAAGGGGACGATCGCTCACACCAGCGTCGTTATGCCGACCCAGACGCGGCGATCACCTCACACTGGGAGGACTTCCTGGCCGAGATCGGCATAACGCGGAGGTCGGCATAATCGTGGAACCGTGCCGTCGGGAGCACGGCGGTCGCGCGCAGGTCGCGCCAGATGACCCCGAAGCGGTGCCGGCGCACCGGTGCACCGTCCTCGTGCAACAAGAGGCCCTGCTCCCCGGTGCCGTGCTGTTCGACGTGCGCGGCGAGAGCATTCACGACCGGATCGGCGAGCGGGACCACGCGCCTCGAGCGCGCAGTCTTGGGCGGGCCGAACGTGGCGGCGCCCGCAGTGGGCATGACGAGCTGTCGGTCGATGGTCAGCGTGCGGCGCAGGAAGTCGACGCGGTCGATTGTGAGCCCGGTCGCTTCGGACTGGCGAAGGCCGGCGCCGAGCCCCAGGTCGAGCGCCACGGCGAACCACGGCGCGCATGCGGCGCGGAGCATGTCGATCTCGTCGTCCGTGAACGGCGTGACGGTCGCGCGCTCGACCTTCGCACGCTTCGCTCGGTGCGCCGGGTTCGTCGCTATCAGTCCGTCCGCGACCGCGGCCTCGAGCATGCCGGACAGGTGTCCGACGATCTGCGCTGATGTGCTCGGCCCGACGGTCAGCTTCGATGCCCATGCCTCGATGTCGCCGCGCCGGAGCGCGCCTAGTCGACGCGCGCCTAGCGCGGGCAGGACGTGCCGATCGAAGTAGCTCACGATCACCGCACGGGACGAAGCGCGCCACGGTTGCCGCGCCGACCAGACGCGCCAGAACTCCTCGACCGTGGTGCGGCCGGCTGACGGGTCGACGTATGCGCCGGTGAGCACCGAGTGCGCGACGGTCGTCAGGTGCCGCTCGGCGTCGACCTTGCGGTCGAACGCCAACGACCTCGACTTGCCAGCAGGGTCACGCCAGCGGGCACGCCAGCGGCCATTGCGGCGATCGATTGATGTCATCAGACCTCCAGATTCTTGTGCGCCGAAGCGCGGGCCAACAGATCCTGCGCGTACTGCGTGGGCTCGTTGCCAGAGGTCAGGAGACCTCGATCCCTGGCCCGTTGCATGTACTGCTTCACGGATCCGAGCGACACGTGCTCGCGGTCCGCGAGGAAGGCGAGCACCGACTTCCCACCACGTTGCTCGCGCGACAGCCCCTCAGCCTCGACGCGCAATGACGCCCAGTGCTGTCGGCGTGCTCGGCAGTGACCCCGGGGTGGTCGGGATCGACGCGCACGACCGGAATCTGCAGCGGTTCACCGACAAGTGGGGCGGCCCACCGAACCACGAGACGTACACCCGGCCGTGGGATCCGACGTCGGCCGGTGGCACCAACTGGGCGACGACCAAAGCGGCGGTTGGGTCAGGTCGCGCCCGCCAAGGCTGACCCCACGACCCACCCGGGCACCCAGCCTGACCCTGCGTGCCAGCGCACGCATGAGGCGAACGAACTAGACGAGGACCGCCTCGGCGCGACTCGGTGCGATTGGGTGACCTGAGAGCGTCCCCGCGACGAACACGATGGCCGCAGCGGCGTCGGGCCCGAGGCCGAAACGGTCGATCACTGGCGTGGGCGACCAGCCTCGCTTCAGACCGAGCACTTCGATGCCCGCGAGCTCGCCGGCCGCGTCGATGTCAACAATGGTGCCATCTGCCAATTCATCCTGGCCGGCGGGTGGCGCTGCTGTGATCCATAGGTAGAGCGCGTCCATTTCAGAGTCGTATGACCATCTCATGGTTGGCTCCCTTCCCAGTAGGTGGTGACCACGGTGTTCCAGTCGGCTGAGTCAACCACAACCTTGAGTCTTGAACCACCTCGCCCGACGCCCACGAGGACGACGGTATCGGGTCGGCTGCCCGGCAAGGCTGATCCGATCGGCCTTCTCAGCACCCCCTGCACATCGGCCTCGGTGATCGCTCGCCGTGCCATTTGCTGGCGCGCATGACGGGTGAAGGTGGGGTTCACGACTGGAAGGTCACGATGAACGGCGTGATGGCGACAGGCGCGTCATCAACCGTCAGAGCAACGGTGTGCATTCCCTCCACTTGAACTTGAAGCGGCATGCGGACGACCAGCTGCGTCGACAGTGGGAGCGTGGGGTGATGCTCGGGGCGCCGTTCGGGCGTGGTCAACATCGTGAACTCGCCCAGCCGGCCGGCATCCTGGTCCTCCGGATCGATCGCGACCTTCAGCTGATGCTCCAGTTGGAGCTCGTGGTCGAACCACCGGATCTTGAACACGAACGTGACCGGGACCAGGCTCGCTGGGCCCGGCACGACCATGTTGTCGATGCCGACGTCGAGCCGCGACAACGTCCCACCCTTCCCTTCGGCGGCAGCCGAGCAGATGACAGCGAACTCAAGACGGGGCATGAGGCGCGAGGGTAGAGGGTGCTCATCACGGCGTCGACCAGGTCATAACCCGCGGCGGGCGGCGAGTGTCGGGCCGCTGGTGACGAGCAGCGCTCGGCGCAACGGACGTCCTGGGCGCCGGCGCCGGCTCACAACCGCTCCGTGCACGGTGAGTCGCTCGATGGCTCCGAATCAACCAGCCGATTGTCGACCACCCACATCGTGAAGTTCGACTGCATCGACCCGAACGACAGAGTGAACGAGACTGCCGTTGCATCGACCTTCACGCCGTCGAGGCGCATGTACTGCACCGGCGTTGATTCGGTGATCGTGACCTTCGGAGTGATGACGCCGTTCTCTGATTTCGAGGCGCAGGCGATGAAGGCGTCCCGCGGTGTTTTCGCTTGGATCCCGGGATGGAGCAGGTCGTAGGTGACGGACCGTCGGCCGTTGAATCCGGCGTCCAGGTAGCGTTTGACGACCGCGCTCGCGTCGTCGCGGGGGCCGCTGAGGCCGGCCGCTCCATCGCCACCGCACGGGGCCAGCATCAGCAGCGGGACCAGTAGCGCCCAACGTTTCACAGATCTCTCCCTCGGCATGACCGTCCTTAGCGTCTTTGCGCGAGCGTGACGATTGCGCCTACCACGAGCGCGACACCGCCCAACCCGGTCACGATCAACCCGGATCCCGGCTCGATGATCTCGGTGTTCGAAACGTCGAGGAAGTCGTACGCCGCGACCGCGGCTATGCCGATTCCGGCGAGCATGCCGAGCACCGCAGCGACGACCCGCGCCCCCACGGCACCGACTGCAATCCCAGCGACGCCACCGGCGACGATCGCAGCGAGAAGGGTCAGCATGCCGTCGCCGTCGGTCCCGGCTTTCGAGAAGAGCCCTGCCGTGGCCCATGGCATCGTCGATCCAAGTGCCGCTGCCACGGCGCTCACCACCATGACGATCGGACCCGCCTTCGACACCGGCGCGATCGCTGCTGCAGCCGCAGGGCCGTCAACCAAGCGGCTTCCGCCCCCGTCCACGACGTGCTCGGTCCAACGAGCGCCATCCCAATAGCGTTGCGCGAACCGGCCTGAAGGATCCGCATTCCACCCTGCATCGACCATTGGTTGCATTCCTCCGTCGCGATCGTCGAAGGGTAAATGTGCGGATCGTGCCCGGTCAAAGGCGCCGGGCTCACACGCTCCGCTCGAGGTCGGCGCGCTGCCCGGCCGTCGAGCACGTCGAGCGTCGACTCATCTTCTGTTGGATCGCCCGATCCGATCACATGGACGAAGCTGTGTGCGTCCGCTGCGGCGCCACCCCCGCAACACCGACCACGTTCGAAAGCGGCTCCGGCCCGTTCGTGCTCACAACGTGCGAGCTCTGCGGGAGATGGGCGGGATTCGCCATGTTCTGGAAGGAACCTCGTCGCGACGGGCTCCGATACCGCCGCGTGATCTGATGCGGTGGCCGGCAGCGCCCCCCAAGGCTGACCCCACGACCGACCCGCCACCAGCCGGGTCGACGGCCACTCTGTCACCCGTCGCCGAGCATCATGCCGATGGTCAACACCAAGCGGTTGCACTCCACCATGGCCTGCCCGGTCTGCGACTCGTCCGATAGCAGATCGGCGAGGTTCGCTAGCCCGAAGTTACGGCCCCTTTGCCGGCGGTTTTGGTCTTTGACCAGCACAGATGGGCGCGGAACCGTCGCTTAGTGTAGTCACTAAAAGTGTTGACGGTGGTGCGTTTACGGTGTAGGATCGTGTTGTGACTCGGGTGGGTGGTGCGATGCACGTGTCGACGACTCGTCGCCACTACAAGGAGAAGGTCTACGAGACCACGCTGCTGCGGCGCTCCTACCGCGAGGACGGCAAGGTCAAGAACCAGACGCTGGCCAACCTGTCGCACCTGCCCGCTGAGACGATCGCCCTGATCCGGGCGTCGCTCGCCGGCAAGGCCCACGTCGAGGCCG
>JANMVY010000724.1:0-6682 GCA_031393535.1 Actinomycetes bacterium
GCGCGACACCACCGTGCTCGTCGCCCGCTCCGCGAGCGGGCGCATCGAGGCGTTCGTGAACATCCTCCCGACGTTTCGCGGTACCGATGGAAACTTCGATCTGATGCGCCGCAGGCCCGACGCGCCGAACGGCGTGATGGACTTGTTGTTCGTGCATCTCATCGAGCGATTCCGCGATGCAGGGTTCACCGGCATGACCCTGGGCTTCGCGCCCCTCGCGAACATCGAAGGTGACGGGCTCGTCTCGCGGGCTCTCCGGACGCTCTACAACAGCGAGAACGCCGCCTTCAACTTCAAAGGCCTCTACGCGTTCAAGTCCAAGTGGGATCCCATTTGGGAACCGCGATCGCTCGTGTACCGCTCAGATCTCGACCTTCCACAGATCGCGTTCGCGGTCGCGCGTGTCGGCGAGAAGGTCGACAACGCACCGCGCCTTCTCCGCAAGGGTCTGCACGACTGAATCGCTATCCACCGATTGACGCTTCGGTGAGGTTGTGCGCGTATGCGCCGATGAACCGGGTGCTCATCAGCGCGGTCTGGGTGCTGCGGTGAACAGCCACCGAAGCGGGGTCGTTGCAAGGCGGCCGATCACGTGGCGCAGCTGCGGGACGATCAGATAGCGGCCGCTGATGGCGACCGTTGCGCCGAGGGCGAGCCCGGCAACGACGTCGGCGGGGAAGTGCGCGCCGACGTAGACGCGCGCAAAGGCCATCATCGCCGCGGCGATCGCGGCGATGGTGCCCCAGCGTCGGTTGGTGAGGAGGAGTCCGGCTGCGACGGCTCCGGCGACCGTTGCGTGGTCGCTGGGGAACGAGAAGTCGGTGGTCTTGGCGACGAGGAGGTGCACGTTGTTGAGCGACTCATATGGTCGGGCGCGGTCGACAGCTCGGCCGATGAGTTGCCCTATGCCGAGCGCGACCAACGCCGCGCCCCCGGCCCAGATCGCGCCGGCGAGGCGCTGGTGGTCGTCGCGGTGTCGGGCGTCGAGGTAGACGACGACGAGCAGAACGGCGAAGATCGCGATGCCGGTCTTCGCGTAAAACTTGATCGAGCCGTTGGCCCAAGTGGTGTGCACGGTGAGATTGTTGATCCACCGGAAGATGGTGTGGTCCATATGGGATCCGTTCGTTCAGGGTCTTCACGTCGCCGGGTTGAAGCAACCATCGAATTCGAAGACGGGGTTGGAGACGTCGTTGCCGCGGGTGTCGGTGATGGTGACGAGGCCGATGAGGTTCGAGGGGCCGGCGGCGGTGTAACAGCTGTTGGATTTGATTTGAAGCTCGAACTTGCCATCTTGTGCGTGGCCGGCGTCGTCGGTGAAGTGGATCATGCAGATCCAGTCGGCGCCGGGGCCCTTGTCCGCGACCTTTGGTCCGCCGCGATCGCAGGTGGCTGACGCTGCGGCCGAGGCGATGGTGACGCCGGGATGGCCGAGGATGATTGCTTGTTGCACATAGAGGTTGGCGAACGTCGGGGCAAGTGCTGCTTCGACGCGGCCCTTCGTGACATCGGTGTGTCCGCAGCCGACGAGGGCCAGCGCACTCGCCAAGGCGATCGTCGGTCCGAAGAGACGCGTCGCGTGGAGTTTCATGGTCAGCCTCCGGTGATGTCGCGGCGACGCATGATCAGGAGGGCGCCGCCGAGACATACCGCGATCCAGCCGGCTGACACCAACGCTCCCTGGGTGATGAGGCCGTAGTACCGGTGTTCGGTGAGGAGCCCGTGCCATGCGTCGAACGGGGTCGTGGGTAGCAATCGGCGCGCGGTGTCGATACCGCCGAGCCAGCCGACCAGCTGGCTGACGAGACCGAGCACGATCGGCCCGACCATGCCGATGGCCGGGTTTCGGCTGGCGACCGAAACGACGACTGCGATTGCGGTGAACGCGAGAAGGGGTGGGAGTGCGGTGGCCCACGATGCGCTGACCAGGACGGCCGCGTTCGATGGGAGTATGAGTTGGCCGCTGAGGCCGACGAGTGATTGTCGCCCGACGAGCATGACACCAGAGGCGATCGTGCTCGCCGCCAACACCATGAGCACAGACGTCGCGAAGAGACACGCGGCGAAGCATTTGGCGACGAAGATCTGCGTGCGGCTCACGGACCGGGTCAGCACCGTCTTCCAGGTGCCGAGGTGGTCTTCGCTCGCGAAGATGTCCCCGGCGACGAGCGCGGTGAGGAACGCGAGCACCCACTGCGTGGCGAACGTGAGCACGAAGAGGGCCACGGCGAACCCGCTGTCGTGGACGTGGCGCCCGTACAGCGTGTCCTTCGGTGGGCGTTGCTGCCCCTTCAGCACGACGGTGACCACCAACGGCGCGACGAGGCATCCGAGGAGTGCGAAACGGGCGCGCTTTTGGGCGGCGAGCTTGCGCAGTTCCACGCCCAAGACGGTGATGACTCCGGGTGATCGAGTGGCACGCTCCGTCTCGACCCGGTCGCCCGGCGTGGAGGTTGCGATTTCGGTTGTCGTCATGGCCGCGCTCGGTCGAGCTCGCGGTTCGCCGGCGCGGCGCCGTGGTCTGGTTCGGTGAGCATGAAGAAGAGCTCCTCCAGCGGGGTTTCGTCGATGCTCAGACCTCGCAGGGCGACCCCGTTGGCGACGAGGTGGGCGACGTAGGCGTCGACAGCGCGCTGTGTGCCGCGAACTGCGATCGCGTCAGGTGTTTGCGCCACCGCGATGTCGGCGTGGCGCGCGGCGAGCGCGACTGCCTGGGCGTTGTCGCTCGACAGCAACCGATATGCAGGATCGGGCGCCTGCGCGCGCAGGGCCGAGATCATCCCGTGGTACACGACGGTGCCGGTGCGCATGATCGTGACGTTGTCGCAGATCTCCTCGACCTCGCCCATGTCGTGACTGCTGAGCAGGACCGTGAGACCGCCTTCAGCGAGGCGTTTGACCAGTGCGCGCATGTCGCGCATGCCTGCCGGATCGAGGCCGTTGGCCGGCTCGTCGAGCACCAGCAACTTCGGCGCTCGCAACAGCGATGCTGCGACACCCAGTCGCTGGCGCATGCCGAAGCTGTAGCCACCCACCTTGTCGCCGGCTCGCGCGGTGAGATCGACGACGTCGAGCACCTGGTCGACATGGTCCGGTGACCGCAGGCCGTCGAGACGACCCAACAACTCGAGGTTCCGTCGGCCCGACAGATACGGGTAGAACTTCGGGCTCTCGATGAACCCGGCGACCCCGTTGAGCGTTCGGATCCCGTCGGTGGGCCAGGAACGGCCGAGCACCTCGAGTGTGCCGGCGTCGGGTCGGATGAGGCCGAAGAGCATTCGCAGGAGGGTGGTCTTGCCGGCACCGTTAGGGCCGAGCACCCCGTAGACCTCGCCCTGGGCCACCGCCATCGAGATCGCATCGAGCGCAATGAGCTCGCCGTAGCGCTTTGTGACACCACTGGCGTTCACCGCCAACACCTCGTTCATGTCGCGGACGGTACGGAGCGCACATGAAGGGAAGATGAAGGACGCAGCGCACAACTTCGCTCGGACGATTGCGTAAGACTGCGAACGTGCGGGTCTTGATTGCGGAGGACGAACCACGGCTCGCCGCGTTGCTCGCCGAAGCGATCACCGACAACGGTTGGGAGGCAACAGTGCGCACCGACGGCGCGTCTGCGCTCGCCGCGGCCCGCACCGGTGATTTCGACGTCCTGCTTCTCGACTGGATGCTGCCGCTGCTCGAAGGGCCCGCCGTGATCGCCGCCCTGCGCGCGGACGGTCACCGGATCCCGGTGCTATTCCTGACCGCGCGGGCTACCGTCCGCGATCGCGTCGACGGCCTCAACGCCGGCGCAGACGACTACTTGGCGAAGCCGTTCGATCTCGAGGAGCTGCTGGCGCGGTTGCGAGCGCTGCACCGTCGTGGTAACCCCGGGCTCTCGGTGGCGCAACGTGCCGGTGATCTCTTCGTCGACCCCGTGGCTCGACGTGTCGAGCGTGCGGGGACCGGAATCGAGCTGTCTGCCCGCGAGTTCGACATCCTGCTGTTGCTCGTGCAACGAGCCGGAGAGGTCGTGAGCCGCTACACCATCCTCGACGAGGTGTGGGACGGCGACACCGACCTCCGCAGCAACGTGATCGACGTCCACATCGCGACCTTGCGCGCCAAGGTCGACAAGCCGTTCGGTCGCACCGCGATCCAGACCATCCGCGGCACCGGGTATCGGGTCGATCCGGCCGGTGGCTGAACGGATGAGACGTCTCGTCCCAGGTGTCGCAGGCATACGGCGGCTCCCTTTGCGCGTTCAGCTGGTCACCGGGTTCGTGCTCGCCATGACGGTGTTGCTCACTGCGGCCGGCACGTTCGTGTATTGGCGGGTACGCATCGATCTCGACACCGGTCTCGATCGGGATCTCTCGGAGCAGTTCGCTGTGACGCATGCCCTCGTCACGCCGGACGGACGCGTGGACGACCAGAAGAGCGGCGCCGCGGGCCCGGCAAGCCGTGATTTTCAGACGCTGTCCGTCGACGGCGAGGTCATCTCCTTTGGCTCGGGTGTGGGTGCGACGTCGCTCTTGAGCGCGTCGCAACTCGAGCACGCGTTGCGTAGGTCGATCCATGTGCAAGTCGGCGCGCTGCTTCCGGCGAGTGCACGCCCGCTGCGCCTGCTGGCCGCGCCGATCGACGGGAAGTCGCGGGCGGCGGTGCTCGTCGTCGGGGTCGAGCGCGATCAACGCGACGAGGCGCTGCGCGAGCTGCTGGCCACGCTCGCGCTCGCGGGTTTCGGGGCGTTGTTGATCGCGGCTGTGGTGGGGGAGCGTCTGGCGAAGGCCGCGCTCGCACCCGTCGAGCGGTATCGGGCGCAAGCCGAGACCATCGCGCACGGCGCCACCGGCGTCAGGCTCGACGTGCCGAGCGACCGCCACGACGAGGTCACACGCCTCGGGCACACCTTCAACGACGTGCTCGGCGCGCTCGAACATGCCCTCGAGCGTGAACGCTCCTTCGTCAACGACGCCAGCCACGAGCTGCGAACCCCGCTGACCTTGGTATCGGCCCGCGTCCAACTGCTGCGTCGTCGGCCTCGCACGGTGCACGAGCACGAACGAGCCCTCGCTGAGCTCGACACCGACATCCGAGACCTCATCGCACTCAGCGACCAGATGCTCGAACTCGGATCAGCCACGAACGCGCACGCGATCGATCCCGACCCGCCGACCGACCTGAACGACGTCGTGGGTGCCATGGACCTGGCAGAGATCGGCGTGCAGTTCTTCACGACCACCAACCGGAGTGTCGTGCCGATGCCGGCATCGCAGATCCGTCAGGTGGTCAACAACCTCATCGTGAACGCGCGCGCCCACGGCGAGCCACCTATCGACGTCACGATCACCAGCGCCGAGGCATCAGTTGTCCTCATGGTGAGCGACGCCGGTCCGGGCATGCCCCCCGAGTTCCTCTCGAGGGCAGCCGAACGGTTCACCCGAAGCGAGCACGCTCATAGCCGCCCGGGAACCGGCCTCGGCCTCGCTCTCGTCGACGCCCTCGTGCGCGGTCACGGCGGCGAGATCCGAGTGTGCTCGAACGGACTACACCATCGCAACGGAGCCGCACTCGACTTCGCATGTCAGCACCGAGCGCACGGCACCACCATCACCGTGGCACTGCCGACGATTTCCGAACGACCCGACCCCGACCCCGACCCCGCAGCGTGAGCCTCGACCGAAGGGCTCGTCCTCAGCTGTCGGTCGTCGTCGGCTTCGTCGGCGTCGTTGTTTGCGCGCTGCACCACCGTGGCGGGGGCGCAACGCGCAACGAACGGCCGGGCTGAACCCCTTCGCGATCACCAAACTGCCGAGGCAGCGACGCAGTGCGACGCGCCGGTCGTCGACGGGTCAGACTCCGGGGTATGGATCGTGATCATCCCAGCCTCGGTTGTGCCTACTTCAACCGGCTTTCGTATCGCTTCGTCGATGGCCCGAGCGATGCCACGGTCGAGATCGATGTCACCGATGAGCTCCGAGGGCCGAACGGCGGCGTGCACGCGGGCGTCACGATGCTCCTCGCCGATGTGGCGGGCGCCATGGCCATCGCGGCGCGCACCGAACGGGGCGGCGCGACGACAAACGTGTCGCTGCACTGCCTCGCGTCGGCCAAGGTGGGACCGCTGCGCGCCACCGCCACGATGCTGCGCGCCTCGCGCAACTCCGCGCTCGCCGACGTGCGCGTGATCGACGTGGGCAACGCGGATCGCCTCGTGGCGGTCGCGCACGTCTCATGCGGGTTGTTCGCCGAGGAACGACCCACGAGCGCCGAGGAACGACCCACGAGCGCCGAGGAACGACCCACGAGCGCCGAGGAGGAACGACCCACGAGCTGAGCGCGCCGCGATGATTCGGTGGTCCCCTGTGTCGCGCCGGCTCGACACACAGGGTCATGCATGAACCGAACGTGTCAAAGGCACCGTTACTCTCGACGTGTGCAGAGTTCCGATCGGGTCGCAGCAGTCGAGGCAAAGCGCGACGATCCTCGGTATCAGCGGCTGATGGAAGCTACGCGAGCCGTGGCGCAAGATGGCTACGACGCCGTGTCGATGCGTCAACTGGCGAAGACGTGCAGGCTCTCGATGAAGACGATCTACAAGTTCTGTCGTTCGAAGGACCAGCTGATCGCCGAGGCGCACCTCGGGGGCATGACGAACTTTCGTGCCCGCGTGGCGGCGCACCCGGCGCCGGGC
>JANMVY010000746.1:0-5389 GCA_031393535.1 Actinomycetes bacterium
ACGACGCCGTTCGTCGGCGCGCGATTCCACCCGGCACCTACCCGATCACATGCACCCTTCGCTATCAAGCCTGCACCGACGATGCGTGCGTCGAACCACGCACCATTCGATTCACGCTGCCCATCGACGTCGCCCCGACCGTGGCGACGCCACAACCGACCTCGACCGCACAACCGGAGGAACCGTGAGCACCGCCGACAACGACGCGGCACCTGTCGCGAGGGAACGGATCGACAGCCTGCTCTCGGGCGGTGACCTGAAGCCGCGCGCGGTCGACCACACAATCACCGCGACGACCGAGTTTCTCCCGTCGCAAGACCCACTCAAGCGGGGAACCTACGGCACCCACGTCATGTTCGCCGACGAACCACCGACCGTCGGAGGCAACAACGAATGGCCACCTCCCCTCGGGTACGCGGCACTGGCCATCGGGTTTTGACTGCTGTCCCAGCTTGCGCGGTACGCGCACATTCGCAAGGTCACCATCACCGCGGCGACGTGTCGCACCGAACTCGACTTCACGCTCACCGGTTCGGTCAAGCGCGGCGACGTCGAAGCCGGATGCCGCGAGGCCCGCACCCACCTCGACGTGCGATCTCCCGACACCGACGACGCCGTAGCCGAGGTCGTCCGACTTGCGCACAAAGGCTGCTTCCTCGAACAGCTCGTGAGCCAGCCCGTACCGATGCGGTCATCCCTCACGCTCAACGGCTCGACCTACGAGGACGACCAGACACGGCAGTAGCCCGATCGACTCGGTGCGTCCTCTCAGTCCGGCTGTCGCGCCACGTCTAGATGCATGCGATACGGATGTCCGAATCGGGTTCTGTCATCGAGTGAAGGGCGAAACCGACCGCGGCATAGAACTCGAGCGCGTGACCGTTCGCAGTCACCTCGATGCGGCGAGCAGCTCGCGATCGCGCAATCGCAACGGCATCGACGATGAGGTCGCGCGCGACGCCGCAACGCATCCACGCGGGGTCGACGAAACGGTCATCGAGCTCATCGATGTCGCCGAGCGGACGAGCTGTGGCGAACCCCACGATTCGCTCGCCACGAAGCGCGACCCTCGTACGTTGTTCACGTATCGGCGCATCGTCGAACTCCAGCGCATCCGGATTTGCGAGCAGCATCGCCCGCTCGCCATCGTTGGACAGCGACAACCGCCGGTACAGATCACGAACCGCGGCGAGATCGGTCGGCGAAGCGAACCGAAACTCGAATGGTTCCATCGGAGTCCTCACCCTGATGATTGCTCAGGCCGTCGCGACTCGAGCAAGGCCTTGAGGCGTTGGAGGTCCTTGCGGTTCTCACGACGCATTGCTGCGGTCATCATCGGTGCGAGCATCCCGGTGAACCCCGACGGCGTGCCACGGTTGCGCAACGACATCGTCGTTGCGTCGCCAGGCGCGGCCTGCCAGAGGTAGGTGGTCTCCATCGGGAACGGGCCATGAGCCGTCCGCTGGACGAATCGTTCGCCGGGCACCCAGTCGGTGACCTCGTAGGTGTATGACAGCTGCCGGCCCAGGAAACGAGCCACGAACGCCACCTGCGACCCGACGGCAAGTGGCTTCGCAGTGCGCCAGTCGACGGAGATGATGTTGCGATACCACGCGGTGGCGTTGTCCGGATCAGCGGCAAACGCAGCCACCTCAGCGGGCGGGCAGGCGATGGTGATGATGGTCTCGACGTCAACGTTCACACCACACTCCTGCCGCCCGCGACGACATGTTCTCACGCTGATCGGGGCGAACCGCACAAGGCTGCGTCACAATGACTGGACCACAGCGAACGGAGCCGCTCCCCATGGCGCATGTCGATCCACGCGATCGTGCGGACCTTTCCGGAGTTCGAGGACTACTTCGCCTACCTCGACGGCCGTGCCGGCTACGTGCCGAATGCGTTTCTCACCATGGCCCGGCTGCCCGGTTTGTTCCGCGACTACCTCTCCTTCTCGGCCGCGCTGGCCGAGCTGAACGGTGTCTCCGGTGAGATGAAGGTGCTCATGAGCCACATCGCGTCGAGCGCATACGGATGTCGCTTCTGCGAGGCCCACACCGCGCACACCGGCAAAAAGCGTGGCGTGGCCGACGAACGCATCGAGAAGGTGTGGGAGTTCGAATCGAGCGAGCTGTTCGACGAGTCGGAGCGCGCGGCGTTGCGACTCGCCCTCGACATGGGCCAGGTCCCGAACCAGGTCACGCAACAGCACTTCGACGACCTTCGCGTGTGGTTCACCGACGAGCAGATCGTCGAGATGGTCGCCGCCGTGTCGCTGTTCCGTTTTTGGAACCGTTGGAACGACACCATCGCCACCGATCTCGAAGCACCCATCGTGAAGTTCGCGAACGCGTTGCTGGCCGGCCGCGGGTGGTCACCAGGCAAGTATCGGATCATGGAACCTGCTGTTGACTGAGGCTCGCGCGCGGACCGTCATAGCGACGCCCGCGACCGCGACAAGACGAACTCAGCCGGTGCTGGCCTGCGGCGAGCCGACCGTAAACAGGCGACCATCCGCCGACCCGGAGACCAGCAGACCGTCGCCGGTCAACACGAGATAGCTGGCCACCGTTCCACCTGTCGCCACGTCGACGAGCCATCGACCACCGGACGCGTTGCCATAGACGTGCCCGGATACCGTGCCCTCATACGCGGTGCGGGCGCGATCCACCACCGGCGCGGTCCAAATGCCGTCCGGCGATCCATTGCGCCGCGCAAGGGTGACATGCGCAACCAGGACGCCGGTCGAACGTCGACGGCGAACGCGCGTCGCTTATCCTGGCGCAACGATCGCGACCCCCGAGTCGACGTCCAAGTCCGCCGGGTGGGGTCTTACAGCGCGAAGGAGGAGCCCTGATGGGTTCGACCGATGATGTGATCCGCGCTGGGGTCGGCGGCCTCGAGGCCTTCGACTTCGGCGTCACGCCACACGACCGCACCGGAGCTCGGGCGTGCACGGGTGGCGATCGTGACCACGGCAGGGTTGCGACCCGACGGTGTCGGCGTGTGGACGCACGGCCAGGGCTTCGCCGTGCTCGATGCCCGCGACCGTGACTTCACGCTCGCTCATGTGTCACCGAATTTCGATCGGGTCGGGGTCGCTGCGGACCTCAACATCGTCTACCCGATCGATCGCCTCGACGAGCTCGCTGCGTCCGGTGTGATTGGATCCGTTGCGCGTGGCTCGCGATGGACTTCGCGGCGCGCACGCTCACCCCACCGGGGTACCGCACGTTCGTGTTCGAACCGCACGGTCACGTCACCAGCACGGCGGTGCTCATCGATCCGCCCGAGGGCGCCGGCACCCATCCACTCCCCGACTGGGTCGACCGCGTACTCGCCGACCACTTCGGGCTCACCCCCCAGGAGCGTGCCTGATGCACGATCTCGTCATCCGCGCTGGCACCATCATCGACGGCACCGGCGCCGCACCCTTCACCGCAGACCTCGCGCTGCACGACGGCCGCGTCGCCGCCATTGGCCGCGACCTCGGACCCGCGCGCGAGGTCATCGACGCCGACGGCCTCCTCGTGACGCCGGGCTTCGTCGACGTGCACACCCACTACGACGCCCAAGCCGCGTGGGACCCCGAGGTGAGCCCGACCGCGTGGCACGGGGTCACCACCGCGGTCATGGGCAACTGCGGGGTCGGGTTCGCGCCGGTGCGCCCGGCCGATCGCCCCATGCTCGTCGACCTCATGGAAGGCGTCGAGGACATCCCAGCCGCGGTGCTCGACGCCGGCATCCCCTGGGGCTGGGAGACCTACGGCGAGTACCTCGACGTGCTCGATGCTCTGCCGAGCGTGCTCGACATCGGCGGCATGGTCACCCAAGCCGCCACCCGCATCTACAGCATGGGCACTCGCGGCGCCGACCATCGCGAGCGCGCCACCCCCGAAGAGATCGCGCGCATGGCCGACGTGGTGCGCGACTCGGTGCGGGCCGGCGCGCTCGGCTTTTCCACCTCTCGATCGCGCAACCACAAGACGGTCGACGGCCGCCCCATCTCGAGCCTCGACTGCGCGCCCGACGAGCTGCTCGGCATCGCCGGTGGGCTCGCCGCGGCGGGGCGTGGCGTGATGGAGATCGCCGCCGACTTCGTCGACCGGTCGATCGACGAGGAGTTCGCGCTGTTCCGCGCGCTCGCCGGCCGATCCCGGCACACCGTTGTGCTCCCGGTCACCCCACGCCTGGGCAACCCGGCGCACCACGCGGCCATCCTCGCCCACATGCAGGCCGCGGCCGCGGACGGCCTCGACATCCGCGCCCAGGTGCCCATCCGCTCGGTCGGCGTGTTGATCGGGCTCGAGAACCGTCTCAACCCCTTCGGCGCCTGCGCGAGCTACCAGGAGGTAGCGGCGCAACCGCTGGCCGCCCGAATCGTGGCGCTGCGCGACGCTGGTCGGCGCGCCCGCATCCTCGCGGAGGTCGACGCGCGGCACGATCCGGTCGCCGACCTCGCCATCACGTTCGTGCTGCGCGAACCGCTCGACTACGAACCCGACCCGGCGTCGTCCATCGCCGCCCTCGCGGCGCGCGCCGGCGTGCCCGCGCACGAGGTGGCCTACGACACGTTGGTGGCCGGTGACGGCACCACCTGGCTGTACCGGCCGGCCAACGCATACGGCTGTGGCAACTTCGACGAGCTCCGTGGCCTGCTCGAGTCGCCGCTCACGGTGCCGGGGCTCGGCGACGGCGGCGCGCACTGCACCATGATCGCCGACGCGTCGAACCGACCTACATGCTCACGCATTGGGGACGCGACCGCACGCGAGGCGAGCAGTTCCCGCTGCCGTGGCTGGTGCGCCGCCACTGCCACGACACCGCTGCGATGTTCGGGCTCGCCGATCGTGGCATGCTCGCGCCGGGCATGAAGGCCGACTGCAACGTGATCGACTTCGCGCGCCTGCCCAAGCTCGTCGACGACTTCCCGATGGGCGGGCGCCGCCTCGTGCAGCGCGCCGACGGCTACGTGGCCACCGTGGTGTCGGGCGCGGTCACCTACCGTCACGGTGTGCCGACCGGCGCGCGGCCCGGGCGCATGGTGCGTCAGGCCTCGTAGCGGACGAACCCACGCGTGAACGATCGACCCGCCCGTCTCGACCAAAGCTTCGACGATCCGATTCCGAACCCGGCGCGCGGTCGCGATAGGTAAGATCACGAGGTGATCTCAATGGAGTACGACCTCGCGGTTGACTTCATGGACATGACGGCGGACCGTCGGCTGTGGACACGCCTGGCCGATGCCCGCGATGGCTTTGTCCCGATCGCCGGGCGCCATGTCATTGTCGGCTGCGACGACGCTGACCCGGCCGTCGCTCAAATACTCAGCGTCGATGCCGAGGGCCGCATCGAACTCGAAGTGCTCCGCGGACCTGTCGACGCCCAC
>JANMVY010000799.1:0-5425 GCA_031393535.1 Actinomycetes bacterium
AGGATGCGCTGGATCAGCGCAGGTGTGAGGTCGGCCAACGAGGACATCGGATAGATGCCGGCGTTGTTCACGAGGATGTCGACCCGCCCGAGCTCGCGCACTGCCGCGTCGATGGCCGCCTTGGCCGACTCCGGGTCGGAAACGTCGACCCGCACGGCAACCATTCGGCCGACGCCCGGGACCTCGCGCAGGCGCTCGATGGCCGCGTCCGCCGCGGTGGCGTTGATGTCGGCGACGACGACGTCGGCACCTGCTTCGCGAAACCGCGAGGCGATACCGAAGCCGATGCCCATCGCGCCGCCGGTGACGACGGCGGAGCGTCCGGTGAGATCGAAAGGTCCCCAGGTCATGATCTGTCTCCTTGGCATCCGGCTCGCGTCGCATCCCGAGTGGGTGCCGGAACGCACATCATGCACGGCGCACCGGCGGGCGCGCCACCGCCGGCGCCGTGTCGTCGGGTGCGTCGGCCGACTCCTGCCTCAGTCGTTCATGTAGGTCGGCAGGCTCTTCGTCTCGCGGTCGTCGCCGATGTCGAACACGACGCGGTCGATCGTGCCGCGGTAGCGGAACGGCCCTTCGTAGCCGGCGCAGACCGACGAAGCGCGACTCGAGCCGATGGCCAAACCGATTGGCGCAAAGGTCACGCCGATCGTCGGGGCAACCGTGCCGCGGCCGACCTCGATTTCGTCGACGAACAACGACCCGGTGCCTTCGAGATGCCCGGTCCTTTCGAAGCGGTAGCTCACGGTCACCAGTTCACGTCACCCAGAGAGCCGCCCTCGCGGGTGGCACCGTTGTCCGAGACGAGGACGATGAGCGTGTCGTCGAGCTTGCCGATCTTCTCGAGGTGCGCCATGAGCCGACCGATCTCCGCGTCGGTGTGCTCGAGCATGGCGGCGTACGCCTCGAAGATCCGCGCCGTGAAGGCACGCGCGTCGTCGGAGAGGTCGTCCCACGCCTCGACGTCGGGGTTTCGCGGCGGCAGCTTCGTGTGCGCGGGCACGACACCGAGGGACTTCTGGCGAGCGAGCCGTTCTGCGCGGACAACATCCCAACCGCGGTCGTACCTGCCGCGCTGCTTGTCGATGAAGGCCTGCGGGGCGTGATACGGGCAGTGGCAGGCGAACGGGCAGAAGTAGAGGAAGAAGGGCTTCTCGGGGCAGACGGACACCTGGTCGCGCACGAACTCGATCGACCGGTCGACGAGGTCTTCGGTGAGGTGGTAATCGGGCCGATCGGTGCCGTAGCCGAAGGGCCGCAGGATCTCGCCCAGGTTGCCGGCGCTGCTCGCGACGTGACCTCGCGACCCGGGAAGCCGGTGTCCCAGTTCGAGACGCTGGCCATGCCCACCGAGTGATGGTTGCGGCCGGTGAGCAGGCAGGCACGACCCGACGAACAGATGGCCGGGTGTGGAAGTTGGTGTACCGAAGCCCGCGTGCCGCGATGCGATCGATGTTCGGGCTGCCCTCCGGAGCCCGTACCGGCTCGGGCCACCACGGCACCGACTCGGCCGCAGTGTCACCGATGCGCCCACCGAAGGGCGCGGTCATCGACGGAACCGCGCCGCCACGTGCCGTTGGCGAACGGCGATCTCGTCGCGTCGTTGCGCCTCGGTGAAGCGCGGTGTCGACGCCGGCAGCGCCTGCGCGAGTTCCGCGAACTTGACCACGCGACCCGACGGGATCGGTCGGGTTGTGGTGCGCACGTAGCGATACGCCAGCATCGTCTCGGTCAGCCCGGTGGTGTCGAGCCAGTTGGCCACACCCGGGTCGTCATGCGCGACCACCAGACGGAACCGGCCGTCGTCGTCGACGGCGATCTGGGTGCCGTTCCGGCTCGTCGCGCGGTTCGCGATCTCGAGCGACTCGAACCAGCCGCCGTTGTAGAGGAGGAAGTTCCAGAACCACGCGTCGGGGGCCTCGCCTTCGACGACGAACGCCTCGTCGTCGGCGAGGTTGCAGATGCCGAAGCCGTACGCGATGTCGTTGGCCCCACCGAGCGCCGAGCCGGCCGACTGCAACGTGTTCACAGCGCACTTCGCACGCGCGTTCGCGACGTATGCGTTCCAGTAGTGCAGCGAGGTATGGATCCACTGGGCCGCTTCGTCGAGACGTTCGGCGATCTGCGCCGGCGTCACCGGTGGCTGCAGTTCGCCTTCGCCGCCCACGCGTTCGATGCGGAACTCGCCCGGGGTGTGCCGTGACCAGTCGTTGAAGTACTCGCGGATGGTGACATTGGTGGCTGCCGGGTGCAACGGGATCCAGTTCGCCGCGTCGGGGTTGCGTTCCGCGCTGATGAACAACTCGAAGTTCCCGTGGTCGTCGGTGACGAGCTCGTCGTGCCACACCTCGCTGTACACGCCGTACTGCTCGAGCTGCATGTCTCCCTCGTGCTCGGAGATCAAGAAGCCGTGCGACGACGAGCCGTTGCCGACGATGCGATACGCGTTGGCGCCTCGCACGCGGGCCCGCATGTACCGGTTGTCGACGTTGGGCCCGCCCCACTTCGTGACGTCGTCGTCGTGGCGGTAGAAAGCCGGGAAGTCCGGATCGTTGAACTCGACTGCCCACTGAAGACCCAACACGGTCAAGCGCGCGAGATATCGGTAGCCCTCGGCGGTCTCGCGCGGACCGACCGGGAACGGCGCGACCGCCAGCTCGCGGCCGAGACACGCGAGGCGTTGTGAAAATTCTGCCCACGAGTCGGACGAAGCCTGCGCGCCGCTCATGTGGCCACGTATCGCTGGTCGAAGTACACCGAGGCCCCCCGCAACCGAAGACGAGACGGTTCACCTTCGGTCTGCTCGGACGATAGCTGTTGCTCACCGACCACGACGGGGGCTCGACGCGCAGCCGACGTTGCCTGACGCGGCGAGCGCGCGGCGTGGGAGACTTCGCGCATGATCGAACGCGAGCTCGACGTCGTCACTCCCGAGGGGAGCATGAAGACGTTCATCATCCATCCCGAACACGACGGCCCGCACCCGGTGGTGTTGTACCTGATGGACGCGCCAGGCATCCGGCCCGCGCTGAAGGACATGGCCTCGCGCCTCGCGTCCGCCGGCTACTACGTGATGCTTCCATACCTGTTCTACCGGGGTGGGCCGTTCCGTGAGTTCGGCCACAGCGACGAGGACATGCACGCCCGGCGCGACCTGATGGGAACGGTCACGCTCACGAACATCGTGGGTGACGCCGAGGCGTTGCTGGCGGTCGCGGCGACCGATCCCGCAGCGCGCGACGGCAAGGTCGGCGCGGTCGGATTCTGCATGAGCGGAGGTCTCGTCGTCTCGGTCGCACGTGCGCTGCCCGATCGCGTGGCCGCCGCCGCGTCGATCCACGGCGCATGGCTCGTGCGCGACACCCCCGACTCGCCCCACCTCGGGCTCGAGCGCATGCGGGCCGAGCTGTACTTCGGCTGGGCGGACAACGACCCCACGGCGCCACCCGAAACCGTGCCGCACATGCGCGCGGCCCTCGAGAACGCCGGCGTGCGCCACACGCTCGACTTCCTCACCGACGCGGTACACGGTTTCGCCCCACCGGGCACCGAGCGGTACAACCGTGCTGCGTCAGAGTTGCACTGGGAGCGTGTGCACTCGCTGCTGCGACGCAACCTCTGACGTACCGCGAATCTCGGGTGAGCACTTGACCGCGACCCCGGCCGGGTGTCGTATGGCAGTTGTCGCCTGCGGGATCGTCCCGTGGCGGTTGGGGGTGTGCGATGGGGTTCGTTCAGATCATCAAGGTGTCCACGGCGAAGTTCGCGGACCTGGAAGCCGCGCACAAGGAATGGCTGGGGGCCACCGAGGGGCAGCGCACGGTGTCTCGCGAAACGATCTGCGAGAACCGCGACAAGCCCGGCGAGTTCTTCGTCATCGTCGAGTTCCCGAGCTACGAGGACGCGATGCGCAACAATGACCTTCCGGCGACCGCTCGGATCGCGCAGAAGATGGCCGAGCTGGCCGACGGTGAAACCGAATTCTTCAACCTCGACGTGCGCCGCCGGGACTGACCGGCGCGGTCGTCGAACGGGACGGGCGGTGACGTGCATCCGCGCTTGCCTCCGCGGACGCGAGGACTTTCGTCCCTGGCCGGGTCGTCCGCGGTGATGCATGTTTCGTGAAGTCGTCGAAGGAGGTCACCTATGAACGTCGATCTTGACCACGAGGAATCTGCGTGCATGCTCGCGGCGTTGCGTTCCTACTGCTCCGAGTTGCGAATGGAGATCGTCGACACTGACAACGCGGAGTACAAGCGGGGTCTACGTCATGAACGCGAGGTGCTCGAGCAGGCGCTGCGTAAGCTCGACGAGGCCGCAGTGCAGGCGGGGGAATCGGGCGACGACGACGGGTTGACGGCTCTGCGCTTCGTTGCGGTGTGGACGACATAGCGTCGGGCGCATCTGCCCCCGAACCGGGCACGTGAGAACGGCGCGGACCTCGGCGCGGCGTACGCTGGCGAGCGATGATCGTACTTGTAGGTTTCTCTGTCGGCATCGTCGTCACGGGTGTGCTCGGTGGGCTGTTGTACCGCAAAGAGAAGAGCGATCGCGCGAACAACGGTCGCCCGTAACGCGGGCGGCGCGAGCCCGGCGACTTCGTCGTCGGGCGTCGAGTAGCGACGACGTTGAGGTGTTCGCTGATCTACGGGCCCGCAGAAATGATCATCAGGGGGTTGGCATGCGGGTCGTCATCACGGGTCACGATGCTGAGGGGCGCTCGATCGTCGTCTCCGACGAGCAGATCGACGACCGGGGCATGGTTCGGGTGTTCACGACAGGTTCCGATCCGGCCGACATCGGTCCACCGTCGTCGCACGCACACATCGAGACGGTGCCCGAACGGGGCGTCGCAACCTGGTTCTTCGTCGACATCTCACCGGAAGCCCAGATGCGGGCGTCGCTCGCGCAGAGCGTGGCGGGCATCGACGCCGACGGTTGGCATGCGACACCGACGGTCGACTACCTGCTGGTGATGAACGGGTCGGTGGTGCTCGCGCTCGACACAGCCGAGGCCGAGTTGCATGCCGGCGACTGTGTGGTGCAACGGGGCACACGGCACGCCTGGCGCAACCGCACGGCCAACCCGGTTCGGCTGGCGTGCGTGATGGTTCGACCCTGACGACGCGGGTGCAGCGGCTCAGACCACGTTGACGATCACGACCGGGCACGACGAGTGACCGGCGACATGCTGGGCGACCGAGCCGATCAGCAAACCGAGGAACCCGCCATGGCCCCGGCGGCCCACCACGATCAGGTCGGCGTTCGCGCTCGCATCGATCAGCACCTGCGCCGCGGACCCCTGCTCGACGCGCGTCGTGACCGCCACGCCCTCGGCTTCGTCGCGCACCGCGGCCAACGCGTCGGCCAGCACGGCCTCGGCGCCCTCGTGGAGCATCGTCCCCGGGTAGGGCATCATGCCGGT
>JANMVY010000446.1:0-4505 GCA_031393535.1 Actinomycetes bacterium
GTCGAGACCGAACGAGAACGCCTGATCGGTCGGAGATCCGTCGGTAACCCGCTTTTCGACGATGATCTTCGCCGGCTGCACGTTGTGGAACTCGCAGGTGATCACTTGGTTCGCGCCGGGCGTGATGCGCAAGCCGTCACCCGTGTCGAGCACCCGCGCATCGCCGCCGTCACAGCCCTTCGGCGCGATCCACCAGCCTACGGTCGCGAGCTCACGTAGTTCATAGGTCACACCAGGGCGGACGTTGTCACGCCACTCCAACGTTCCCTCGAACGTGAGCGCTTTCACCACCGGGTCCTGGACGCCCGGCGCGGCGAGGCTGAAGCTGAAGGTCGCGTCGCGGCTGGCACCGAAGCTCCTCTTCACCACACGAACTACTGCGGACGGTTGATAGTCGAGCGACAACGACGCCTTCGCATCGACCGTCACCGAGCGGGCGAGGATCTGCGCCTGTGTCCCAGCGACGCGGAAGATCCGACCCTTTTGCACCTCGGCGCGCGCCGAGACTGCGACGGTCGCGGTGCCGACTTCGCGGCGCCGCACATAGACGATGTCGCCATCACCGACGAGCCCGGTCGCCGGTGCGCCTGCCGCGTCGAGACGTTCACCGTCGGTCACGGCGACGTCGACGATTTTGCCCCCACCGGTCGTGCGTACCGTGATCGGGACGAGGTCACCAGAAAGGTGCTTCACGTCGGGCGTCTGGAGCTTCAGCGACGTGATCGGCTCACCGAGCTCGGGCCGCAACGGCACCGCGTCGAGTATGGCGGCATAGTTCGCGGCGATCATGGCGTCGTTGTTCGGGCCGAGCTCGAAACCGTCGCTGAAGTGCCAGATCGCGGCCTGCACCGACGCGGCCTTCTGGCCCGTCGAGCCATGCAACGGATAGGCGGGATCGGTCTGCGGGTGGTAGTGGTTGAGGAGCCACGCGATCGAGTCGATGCGGCCTGGCGGCACCGGCATCTGGCTCCAGTCGGTCTCCGGTAACGCAGCGCCCTTCGAGATGCCGTTCGAGAGGTCGATGCAATAGCCCTGCGAAGGGGCTCCGTCGATGGTGGCGAGCATCTCGCCGGCCGCGGCCGTCACGGAGTGAGCCGAGCCGGACGCGTCGAGATACGAGCCGCGCACCGTTTCGTGCGCACCGAGACCGGTGAAGGTCAGCACGCTCGCCGCCTCGGCCCCGTTCTGGGACAACGCGAGCACGCCCGAGCCGAGGGCCGACAACGCGCCAATAGCTGCCATCACGCGAAGCAGAGATCGTCTCATACCGGAATCGTCGGCCCTTCGACACCCCGGTTGAGCCGCCAATCGGCATCAGGCCGATCGACCCATGTCAGACGAACGCAGCCATCGCTTCGGCGTGATCGTCGCTCGAACCGAACGCGTAGGCGAGTGCCCACGCGCGTTTGAGGAAGAGGTGCGCGTCGACCTCCCACGTATATCCCATGCCACCGTGCACCTGGACGCAATCCTTGCCGTTCTCGCTCGACGCATAGTTGGCCATGATGCGGGCCGTCGACGCGGCGCGCGTCGGGTCTTCGATCGTTGCGTCGTCACAGCACAACCCGGCCATGTACACCGCGGCGCGGGTCACCTCGACCCGCGTGACCATGTCGGCGCACAGGTGCTTGACGGCTTGGAATTGCCCGATGGGCTTGCCGAACTGCCGGCGTTCCTTCGCGTACGCGGTAGCCAGGTCGCATGCGCCCTCGGCCACGCCGAGCTGGATCGCGGAGGTGAGCACGGCACCGCGTGTGCGAAGCATCGCGGCGACCGCGGCGTCGGCGATGCGGTCACCCTGGGGCAGCAACGCGACGCAGGCCACCGGCGTGAGCGCGTCGAGTGGCTTGTGCAACGGTCGCAGCTCGAGCGGGCCCGATGCGATCTGCCAGACGCCGTCGGCGTCGAGCACGAGCAGCGTGTCGATCACCTCGGGGTACTCGATGTACGCGGCTTCGCCCGGCGCAGGACGCTCGATCATGCCCACCACCACGTCGCCGGAAGCCGCACCTTCGACCAACCCGGCCGCGAGCAGTGTGGCAACCAACGGCCCGGGCACCAGCGCGTGCCCCAACACTTCGAACACCAGGACGGCGTCGGCCCACCCGAGACCCACACCGCCGGCGGCCTCGGACAGCGTCAACGAGAACACGCCGGTCTCGGCCAGCTCGTGCCACTTTCCGCGTTCGACGCCACCGTGCGTCTCGAGGCCACGGACCGTATCGATGTCGAAGCGACCGGCCAACAGTGCGCGGACACCGTCGACGAGCGCGACCTGATCATCGGACAGCTCGAAATCCATGTCACCGCTCCTTCGGAAGGCCGAGTATGCGCTCGCCCACGATGTTCCGCTGGATCTGCGACGTACCCGCGGCGATCGACAACGTGAGGCTGTAGAGGCGATCGCCGACGAAGTCCGTGGTGGACAGCTCACCCAAGTCCTCCATGGCCAGCGTTCGCCGACCGAGGACCTTGTGCGACAACGCGGTCATGCGCTTGTGCACGTCGGCGTAGTGCAGCTTGAACACCGAACCGCCGGTTCCCGGTACGCCCGTGCGCGCGGCCTGCGACACGTTGCGCTTGGTGAGCGCCCACAACGCGTCGAGCTCGGCCTGGAGCCGCCCGAACTCCCGACGCACCTCGCCGTCGTCCCACCAGGTACCGTTGCCCTTGGGTATCGCTCGCGCGATCTGCGCCAGCTCTTTCAACTTGCGCATCGCCGCGAGTTGCTCGCTGATGAACGCCGTACCCCGCTCGAAGCTGAACGTGACCATCGCGACACGCCAGCCGTCGTTTTCCGCGCCGATGCGGTTCTCGACGGGGATACGCACCTCGTCGAGGAACATTTCGCTGAACTCGCTGGCACCGTGTGCGGTCTTGATGGGCCGCACCTCGATACCGGGAAGGTCCATGGGCATGATGAGCCACGTGATACCGCGATGCTTCGGTGCCTCGAGATCGGTTCGCACCAACAGCTCGCAGTAGTCGGCGATCTGTGCGTTGGATGTCCAGATCTTCTGACCCGTGACCACGTAGTGATCGCCGTCATGCACCGCGCGCGTGGACAACGACGCGAGATCGCTTCCCGCGTTCGGCTCGCTGAAACCTTGGCACCACACCTCGTCACCGCGCAGGATCGATGGCAGATGCTTCGAGCGCTGCTCGTCGGTGGCCTCCATGATGATCGTTGGCCCGCCGTGGAGCAGACCGACGAAATTGACACCCACGTAGGGCGCGCCGAGCCGCTCGGTCTCCTCGAGGAAGATCAGGTGCTCGGTCGGTGTCGCTCCGCGGCCACCGAACTCCTTCGACCAGTTGATCCCCGCGTACCCGGCGTCGAACAGCTTGCGCTGCCACGCGGTGTCGTACGCGCGGCGCGCCACGAAGTCGTTCTCGGGCGGGCGCGGGGCGATCGCGGGCAGCACCTCGTGCAGCCACGCCCGCAGCTCGTCACGAAAGGCGAGCTCGTCGGCGGTGAAGCGAAGATCCACGGCCGCGCACGCTAGTGCGTCACCCCCCGCTGCTCACCGCCGGGCCCCTCACCCCGTGAGACGGCAACTCTGCGAGCCATCCGGGCGGCGTTGACTGGAGGCTCGCGACATCAACCGAGCACATCGGCGAGGCGCCAGACCATCGTGGTGTGCAAGACGACAGCGACGATAACGGAGAGGTGCCAGATCTCGTGGTAGCCGAATCGTTGCGGCCACGGGTCGGGGCGCATGGCACCCACGATGACCGCGCCTACGGTGTAGCAGGCCCCGCCCGCGAGCAACAGCGCGAAGTTCCAGCCGTCGGTGCCTTGGTAGATCCACGGCATCAGCACCACCGGGAACCAGCCGAGGGTGAGGAACAGCGCGTTCATCAGCCCTTTCGGCGGATGGAACGGGAGCCATTCGAGCACCACGCCCACGGCCGCGCCGAAGCCCAACACCACGAGCAACGTGATGCGCAGCGGACCTTCGAGCACGAGCAACGCGACCGGCACCGCCTGCGTGGCGATGCACACGTAGATGGCGGTGTGATCGAGTTGGATCAACCGGTGATAGCGCGCGGCCGGCCACGGCCGCAGGTGCACGAGCGTGCTCACACCGAACATGAACGACGTACCGAATGCGAACCACGACATTGCGATTCGCGCCCGTGTGCCCCCGGCCAGCACGATGCCGATCACACCTACCGGCACCGACAGCAGGAACGCCCAGCGATGCGAGATGCCGC
Source organism: Actinomycetes bacterium (assembly GCA_031393535.1). Classification (GTDB taxonomy): domain Bacteria; phylum Actinomycetota; class Acidimicrobiia; order Acidimicrobiales; family WLNW01; genus WLNW01. Next base: position 4,219 of record JANMVY010000446.1, read on the forward strand.
GCCATTGCGGACGTGGTCGCGACAGCATGCGCATGACCGACGGTGACAGCTCCGGTGTGTCGCGGCCCATGCGCGAACCGTAGCGGTTGCGTAGTCTCCGGCCGTCGCCACGACGTGGGGACCCGCACCGCAAGGGGAACACGATGGCCGACGGAACCCATGTCGATCTGGGGCAGGCGATGATCACCATGGTCGAGCCGACCAATGATCCCGAGCGGCTCCACGAATACAACCGGTGGTACGAGCACGACCACTGCTACTCGGGTGTGATGATCGGCCCGTGGGCG
>JANMVY010000816.1:0-7806 GCA_031393535.1 Actinomycetes bacterium
GCCGGCATCGTCGAGGCCCAGCATCTGCGGGTACCCGGTCAGGGTGCAGGTGCCGCCGGTGTTGGTGAACTCGAACCACTGGCCGAAGTGGCCGAGCGCGGCATCGCTTCTTCCCCGGGTGAGGACGATGTCGACGGCCCGGCACACCGCGACGGTGTTCGGCGATGGCGTCGTCGTGGGCGGCGGTCCGGTGGTCGACACGACCGTCGCCACCGAGGTCGTGGAGGGCGACACCACCACAGTCGTCGCCGGCGACGTCGCCATTGGGGTGCCGGAGCAGGCGAGCGCGCCCGCGAACCCGAGAACCGTCGTGGCCAGCAGAACCCGACTCTTCGCCGCGGTGCGCACGACCCAATCCTCACACGTGTCTTCGGAGTCCGCTGAGTCGACGCCCCGCGACGGTGCCGGTCGGCGGGCTCTCCACCCACAAGCCTCCCACGACAGTCGGAGGACGCGCTCAGACACGCCCCGAACGACGGTGACCGCTGGCGGGGTCAAGGGGACCTATCGGCAAAACTGTTTGGCGTTACCGCGTGACCTCGATCGAGATTGGGGGCGGCGCGGGAACGACGACCGGGTTCTGGTAGAGCCTCGCCTGGTAGTAGCCGGGCGGTAGTCCCGGAAGGCGACCCCCCGTGCCGCAGGGCGGCAAGGTTCCTCCATCACCACAAGCCAGGTAGGCCGCGGAAACGGTGACGGGGTAGATCGACTCGCCAACGGGCACGGTCAATGGTTGCGCGCACGCGGCCCAGCCGATCATCGGTTCGATGTTGTCGTTGCCCAAGGCGACCGCGAAGAGCGAGAGGCAGCCGGTGACGTGCAAGGCACTTCCGGTGTTGTTCTCGACGATGACCTGGGCGTCCATCGTGGCTCCTGAACGGATCGTTGTCGTGGACATCTCGATCCGAGCGGAGAGCGGCGTCGCTGGTTCGCTCACCGTGGTATTGACCGGTTCTGTAACCCTGGGGGACACGTCCTGGACAGGGCCACTACATGCGGCCACGAGCACGAGCATAACCACGAGAGCCTTCACGCCAGTAAGACGCCGAAGGCTCTGGTCCTGGTTCCCTAAAGCGATGAAGCACCCGGTGCGGCCCGATCCAGTTGGCATCAGGAACAAATCCCTCACCGCGCCAGATTACCCGGAGCGCACCCCTGTCGAGCGCGCGGATCGGCAGATTCGCGCCCGTCCCCCGACCTTCGCGATCGCCACCGCTCGCCATCAACCGAAGGACTCCCAGGTGACCTTGCGGACGAGCCCAGTGCCGCAGTCGACTGCGGTCACCACCCGACCGTTGGTGCCGTACTTCGAGGTCACCTCGACGACCGTGTGACCGTTCGTGGTCGATGGAGTGCCCGAGCTGTTCAGAACTCCGCCGTCGGCTGCCAATACGGGATCCTTCGACCGGAGCGTCCGTAGCATCGCTATCGCATCCTCACGTCGGTTGATCGGCGTCGGATTCACGGGGCTCGATGCCGATTCGAACTCGCCCACCGGCGCCAAGAGCTCACCGTTGTACGCAGCGCCCGCTCTGCCGACGACGGCCACCAGCTGGCCGCCATTCGCCGATTCTGGAAGGCACGAGATCACACCGACCGAAGTTGTCGAGCCGGACACCGCGGCATCGCCGGCCGTGCCGTCGTCTCCACAAGCCGTCGCACTCGCCAGAAGTGCGATCACCAGCAGTCCGCGAACCATCAAACGCGACATCATGTCCTCACCTTCGCGCTCTCGTCCGAATTGCTACATCGCGAGAGCTCGGCTCCAGAGCATGGCCGCCGCCAGGATCGAGGGCGTGCAGAACGTCGCCGCCGACGAACAGGCCGGACATCCAGATCGGCAGTTATTCCGGTGATCCATTCTGACTTTCGTTCACGCCGCTGGGGTGTGTGACGGGTTGAACCGGCCCCCGATTCTGTGGAGACTCGTCGGCCCCGACTGGGCCGCCTCGTCGGTCCTCGATACCGTCGACGTGGATCACTCGCCCACGGCTGGGCGCCAGGCGGCACGCGACGGAAGCAGATGGCACCGACCGGACGGCAAAGGTGAGCGCAGTCGGCACGGCAGCGCTTCGGCGCCGCGGACTGTTGCGCACGTTTCGTCACGCGACGGCATCGGGCGGCGCGGGACGGACGAGGCCGTGGCGGCGTGCCTTGTTCAGCCGATTCGGCAGACGCATGGTGACGGCAAGGTCGAGCGTGAACCGTGAGCGACGATGGTTCGGCAGCCAACGAGGGAGTGGGGGGTTCTGGTCAAGGGCTTCGGCGTCGACGCGTGCGGGGGCTTTCGCATTCGCGGTCGCTCCCTCGCCGTCGACGCCTGGTTGTTCAGAGACTGCTGGCTCGGTGTGCTGCTTGCTCGACTTGGTCGTAGTGGGCGTCTCGGTGGGCTTGGTCGCCGATCTGGAGGTTGTCGAAGCCGAGGTGGAGGCCGGCCGCGCCGTCGATGAACTCTCGGACGATGTCCGCGTGGCCGGCGTGGCGCTGGGTCTCCGCGGTGACGTGTACGAGGCCGAGCAGATTCGTGCCGGTCCGGGTGAGCGGCCGGCGGATGTCGTATTCATCGAGGCATCGAGCTTCCACACCAGGGTCTCCCGGGCGCCGCACAGGTAGGTGTGTAGATCTCCCGTGAGATCCAGGCCGGTCATGTGGCCGCTGCCGTGGTCATGAACCATGATCGCACTCCGCCTACCAGGTCGTGTGCCGTTGCGCGTGCTGTGGTCCGCGGGTGCGGCGCCCGCGTGCCCGGGTCGGGGTCGCGGTTCGGCGTGGACCGAGGAGGCGGTGCGCGCTGGTTAGATTGCGATGCCGGTCCCGCATTGGAGGAACGTGTCGGTGCGGCGCAGTTCGAGCGTCGACGGCAGAGAGGTCAGCGTGGACGAGCTCGAAGGCAAGGTCGTGGTGGTGTCGGGCATCGGTCCTGGGCTGGGCCGTTCGATTGCGCGGACTTGTGCGGGCGAGGGCGCACGCGTCGTCGTGGCCGCGCGCACCGAAGCGCGCGTCGGCGCATTGACGGACGAGTTGCGATCGCACGGCGCGCAGGCCCACGGCGTGGTGGCCGACATCACGATCGAATCACACCGCGAACGGCTCGTGTCCGAGGCCATGACCACGTTCGGCGCGGTCGACGGCCTGGTGAACAACGCGTTCGCGATGGGCCCCATGGCGCCGTGCGACGACGTCACCCCGGAGCACTGGCGGGCGGTATTCGAGGTCAACGTTTTCGCCACGATGGCGCTCAGCACCGCTTTCGCGCCGCTCCTCGCACATGCCGGACGCGGGTCGATCGTGATGATCAACTCGCAAGCCGCGCGGCGCGGCGCCGCTCGGCGCGGCCCCTACGCCGCCTCGAAAGCCGCTTTGCTCGTCGCTGCGCAGGTGCTTGCGTCAGAGCTCGGCCCGCGCGGCGTGCGCGTCAACTCGGTGGTGCCGGGCCAGATATGGGGTGAGTCGCTTCTCGCCCACTACACCGCAATGGCCGACCGTCGCGGCGAGAGCCTCGCCGAGGTAGTGGCGCGAGCGACGCGCGACATCCCCCTCGGGCGCATCACCGAGCCCACCCAGATCGCCGAGGCGATCGTGTTCCTGTTGTCGGATCGGGCGTCGGCCATCACCGGTCAGGCGCTCGACGTGAACGGCGGCAACTGGTTCCACTGACCGGCGGCTACTCGGCCTTCGCCCAATGCGTGCGAAGGTCCTGGAGCCACGCCGGGTAGTCGAGCGGCGGATCGGCGAGTGGGGTCACGCCGTGCGCGTCGAGGGCGGCCTGAAACACTTCGGGCTCGTCGCCCCACGAACGCGGGTCGCCCATCATCACCTCGTACATCACGGCGCCTTCGGGCCCGGCGACGAACGGGCCGAATGCCGCACCGAGCGGCAGTTCGATGTGTGAGCCCGCGGGGCGGGCGACCTCGCCACACATCACCGATCCCTCGAGCACGAACACGATGTGCGGACTGAAGTGGCCGTGGCGCCGCACGATAATGCCCGGGTCGTACTTGGCGTAGAGCGACAGGTACTGCGGGTCGGGCGAGAACGCGAGCCATTTCTCGTGCACGAACGACTCGGATCCGTCGGCGTTGCGTTGGGCGCGCACCTTTTGCCACGGCACATCTGCGTCGTCGAGATGGCGAATGGTCGGCCCGAGGCCAGCAATCTTGGGGCTTTCTGGTGCCTTCATGCGCACACTCCGAAGTCGGCGGTCGGCACTTCACGGTAATCGACCGGAAACTGCAACAAACCCGGCACCTCGTGACGCCCGCCCCGTGTCACAATCGGGAGGAATACCCCAGGGAGGCGCCGTGGAACCGACACCCTTCGAGCGTGCCGCGCGCCGCAGTGCCACGGCGTGGGTCGCCGTCGTGGCCCTCGTGGCCGGTGCGGCGGGCGGCTTTGCTGGCGGTCGCCTCAGCGCGTCGAATGATGACACTGCGGCCGGCGCGAAGGTCGCGGCCGTCGGCGGCGCCCCGAACGAACCAACCGACGTGTCGCGCACCGATTCGGCGAGCGCACCATCGGTCATCATCGTCCAGGGTGGTGTGGCCGCCACCGGATCGTCGGGCTCGCTCAGCAAGCCCTCCGGCCCGATCGATTACAAACCGCCGACGATGACGCGCCTGTTCAAACGCACCGTGGCGGGCGTCGAACTGCGCGCCAGTCGTGTCGACGAGAACATGACCAACGGCTGCAGGGGCAATGGCTGCCCACCGCCGGACTGCTTCCCAACCTCCAGGGTGCAGGTCACCACCGTCGACACGTGGGATGTCGGCGGCGGCGGTGGGAGCCTGTGGGCCAAGATCGACCAGCCGGCTGTGGTGACGGGCATGTTGTATCCCAACTTCAGGGGCACCGAGTCGAAGGACGCAGTGACCGGCTATGTGGTGCAGACCGATGCGTCGGTGGCGAAGGTGCGTTGGATCGCGAGCGACGGCTCGCTTCGCGACGAGATGGCGCCCGACCACGGGGTCGCCGTGCTCGCAGCGCGACTGCCGTTCGACATGAACATCGGACCCTTGGCCAACGACGGCTCGAGCATCGTGGCCCTCGACGCCGCGGGCAAAGTGCTCGTGCGCATCACGATGAGCGTCGACGAGCGCACCAACATCGGCGGACCGAGCCAGAAGTGCATCGACGCGATGAAGGGTCCGAACGCCGGCTCGGGCGACGGCCCGACCAGCCCGGTCGTCCCGTCGCAACCGCTCCCCGCGAAGGGTGAACAACCGGCCGACGTCGCAGCCGCCGAGAAGGCGGTACGGGCCACGTTTGCCGCCGCGCTCGGCGGGGGCGGTGCGCTGACGATCGACTCGAACATCGACGACCCCGATGGGCTCCAGGAGTTGCGCGACGCATCCGCGAAACAGTTCCCCCAGTACGCCGGTCCGGGAAAGGTGAAGTTCGTCCTCGACGAGTTGGTCTTCACGTCGCCGACGCGTGCGTCGTTCCGCTATCGGGTGCTCGCCACCGACAACGACACGTTGCTGGCCTCCCACGTCGGCACGGCTCGGGTGGTGAACGGCAAGTGGCTCATCACGCGGGCCACTGTGTGCGAACTGCTCCCGGTGCATCCCAACGGCAACTGCTGATCGCACGGCCCGCGCGCATCGGGCATCGTGGTGCATGGCCGCTGGTGCAGAACGCAAGTACATCCGCTACGAGGTCGACGAGCGCGTCGCCCTGATCACGCTCGCACGCCCCGAGAAAGCCAACGCCCAGAACGAACGATTCCTCGACGAGCTCGACGCGTGCTTCACCCTGGCCGACGCCGACCGCAACGTGCGCGTCATCGTGCTGCGCGCCGAAGGCAAGCACTTCTCGGCCGGGCACGACCTCAAGATCGACGACGAATCACCCAAACTCGCCAACGCGGACGGCACGTGGTGGCTGTCGGAGTTGTACGACTGGGAGTGTCGCAAGTACCTCGGCTTCGGCCGCAAGTGGCGCAACATCCCCAAGCCCACCATCGCCGCCGTGCAGGGCAAGTGCATCGCCGGCGCACTCAACCTCGTGTGGCCGATTGACCTCATCATCGCGGCCGACAACGCCTCGTTCTCCGACCCGGTCGTGGCGCTCGGCAACTGTGGCGTCGAATACCACGGCCACACCTGGGAGTTCGGGGCGCGCAAGGCGAAAGAGATGCTCTTCACCGGCATGGCGATGAGCGCAAAGGAAGCAGAACGCATCGGCATGGTCAACCGCGTCGTTCCGCTCGACGAGTTGTGGTCGGCCACGCTCGAGCTCGCGCACGAGATCTCGCAGTTCCATCCGTTCGCCCTGCGCCAGGCCAAGCGAGCGGTGAATCAGACGCTCGATGTGATGGGCCAACACGCCGCACTCCAGTCGGCGTTCGACATCCACCACACCGCGCACGGCAATGCCATCACCGTCAGCGGATATCCCGTGCTCGCATCCCTCGACGACATGAAGGCCCGCGTCAAGGACCAGTAGCCCGCCCACCTTGCTTCCGCTCGCGACCAACCTTTTTGGGGCGATTTTCGCGTGTGGGTGCCGGAAACTCGGTCGTGGCTGGTCAGGCTGCGTTCCGGTACTCGCGGATGAGCCCGTCGCATCGGCTGATTCGATGAACGTGGGCGTGGTTGGCGGGCGATCTGATCGAAGTCGCCACGGCGCGCGATGGCGGGTGTTGGTCGAGTGACCGGTGGGGCCGGTGCTCGTTGTAGTGGTCGATGTAGTCGACCACGATCCGCTCGAGCTGTTGGCGATTCCAGACGAGGGTGCGGTCGAGGAGTTCGCGGCGCAGGGTGCCTATCGATCGTTCGGCGAACGCATTAGCGGCGGGCGTCCGGACGGGGGTCTTCAAGACCTTGATGCCTTCGGTGCGGAAGATCTCGTCGCATGCAGCCGTGAACTGGTTGGCGCGGTCGCGCACCAGGGCCTTGCAGCGGGCGAGTGCTGTGTCGTGGCGGACGAACAGGTTGCGTGCCTGAGTGGTCCAGTCTCCGGTGGGGTGGGCGGTGATCCCGGCGTAGAACACGCGGCGGGTGTTGATGTCGATGAAGAACAGCAGGTAGTAGCGGCGGAGACCAACGGTGTCGACCCACGCGAAGTCACACGCCACGGCGGCTTGGGACCCCAACAAGTCCAGCCAGGTCACTGACGCACGCTGCGGTGCAGGGCCGACACCTTGGTTCTTGAGGATCTGCCATACCGTCGACGCTGCGACTTGATGGGAGCCCGACGAGTTCGCCATGGATCCGCCGGTAGCCCCAGTTCGGGTTCTGGGCCGCTATCTCCACGACCAGCTTACCGATCACCGCTGCTGCGGGAGGTCTCCCGCGACGTCGTGGCCGATGGGTCCGGTGACGGGCGGAATGTTGGATGAAATATCACCGAACGCTGCCGAACCATCCTCATCTACCGCTGCCGACTCATGTGCAAACAACGTGGCCGCCAACAGACGTCGTGGCGGATGGGTCCAGGACGGGCGATCCGCCGGCGATGCCACCCCAGCAACGTGTCCGGTTTGACGATCCAGCCGCCACGGGCCCGGCGAGACAGCGCCTGGGCGACCGCTCCCAGCAGGGTCCGATCGTCGTCGTTGATCGCAGGTCGGTCGACTTGGCGGCGCAGGACTGCGAGCTCGTGCCCCAGCACGATGATCTCAACGTCCTTGGAGCGACCCGACCCGACGGCGAGCCTGATAAGGCCCGCCACGAGGACATACAGGGTGCGTCGCATCACCTGATCATCGGCTGGCGTTCTCCCAGCTCAACGGCCACGGCCGAGTTTCCGGCAGCCACAGGCTCGCGACCTGTGCTTCGGCGGCGGTCTTGAGGCCGTCGGCGAACG
>JANMVY010000817.1:0-2314 GCA_031393535.1 Actinomycetes bacterium
TTCACGATCTCGTCGACGCGGCGACGGAGGGTCTCCATCGTCTCGAAGTCGCTCCGCTCGAGCTCGGCCGCCTCCTCGTCGGACTCCGTGTACTTCTGGGTGTCCACCCACATGATGTCGGTCCAGCCGTCGGCCACCAGATTCTTCTCGGGCTGCACGCCGGTCACCGCGTGCGTGAAGTTGACGATGCGCTCCTGCTGCCAGCCCGGCTGGAGGCTTTTCAACCACTCGATGTCGGTCGGGCCGTTCCCCCGCACACCAACCGCGCTCGGCGTGCGCTGGAAGACGTACAACTCCTTCGCAGTCTCGGCGAGGCGGGGGACGGCTTGCACCGCCGTGGCGCCCGTGCCGATGATGCCGACGCGCTTGTCGGCAAGGTTCACCATCGGCTCGCGTGAGCTGCCGCCGGTGTACGCGTAGTCCCAGTGGCTGGTGTGGAACGCCTTGCCCGTGAAGTCGCGGATGCCCGGGATGCCGGGCAGCTTGGCCTTGTGGAGGATGCCGCCCGCCACGACGACATAACGCGCCGAGATCGTGTCGTTGCGGCTGGTCGTGACCTGCCAGCGCTTCGCCGCCTCGTCCCAGGTCGCCCCGGTGATGATGGTCTGGAACAGCGCCTTGGGGTAGAGATCGAAGTGGCGCCCGAGCAACTGGCAGTAGCCGAAGATCTCGGGGGCGCTGGCGTACTTCTCGGTGGGCATGTAGCCCGTCTCGTCGAGCAGCGGGAGGTACGTGTACGACTCGACGTCGCACATGCATCCCGGGTATCGGTTCCAGTACCACGTGCCGCCGAAGTCGCCGGCCTTCTCGACGATGCGGAAGTCGCGGATTCCCTGCTTGCCGAGGGTGACGGCGGTGAGCATGCCGGCGAAACCGCCGCCCACGATCAGCACCTCGGTCTCCTCGACGATGGGATCGCGCGTGAAGCCCGGCTCGACGTAGAGGTCGCGGTCGAACTCCTCGAAGTCGCCCTTGATCTCCGCGTACTGCGCCAGACCGTCGGGGCGGAGCCGCTTCTCCTTCTCGATCCGGTACTTTTCGCGCAGTTCTTCGATCGAAAGGCTGCTGCCGGCAGGGTTCTGCGTCATCGGTGGAGTCCCTCTTGTCGGCGCGACGAATGGTCGGCCTGGTTGTCGCGATCGATGCGCATTGTGTCAGACGATCATCACGGCATCACGGCATCACGGCATCACGGCATCACGGCATCACGGGCCTTTGGTCCTCTCGGCCCCGAACAACGACATGCGCGCGATCTGAGCGGGCAGTGCCGTCGGGATCAGGCCGACCGTGCAGCCCGTGCCGCGAGGGCCTCTTTCATCGATGCACCATTGGTGACGTGGGTGATGGTGCCATTGGCGTCGTGGTAGGCGATCGGTCCGCGGACGTTGGCGAGGTACACCGTGTCTTCGGGGTGGGTGGTGGCGTCGTGGACCGCGCCGGCGGGTTCGTAGACCCAGCCGCCCGCGCGAGCGACTCCGCCGCGGTACTCGATCGATCCGGAGATCACGTAGAAGTCCGCCGGCCCGAGATGGGTGTGTGGGGGGTTCACGGTTCCTGCTCGGGCGCGGATGAGCGCCGACCATGCGCCCGTTTCATCGCTGACCCAGAGCACCTTGAGCGCGTTGCCGCCGCCGCCGGGCGGCTCGAGCCAGTCGATGGCGTCGGTGTCGACGAGTGTTGCGAGCGGATCGTTCATGGAGCTTCTCCTTGGTGCGCGGTGCAGTGGGATTGTGTCACCGGCACATTCGCGTCGAGGTGGGGTAGTGAAGACAGTAGGACGATCTCCGTCGTCTCACGACGGAGCACGCGGCCACCGGTCGCTCGTTGACCCGAGCGGGCGACTCGGCTAGCGTGTGTAACACCATTACAGGCGGTCGCCGTGTGGTGTGCGGCGGTTGCTCACAGCCCGGGGGAGGGTGCAGTGAAGCTCGATTCCGATCAGTTCGCGTGGCGCGAGATCACCGGGAGCGACGACTCCCCGTACGTGATCCATCACGACTTGTGCATCCTCGGGTACGACCGCGACGCAGGCACGATCGATCTGTTGATCCGTTTCGACGACAAGGGCGGGCATTGCCAGGCGCACCGTCACGTCACCACCACCTCGGTGCTCGTGCTCGAGGGGGAACAACACCTCGACGAGCTGCGTCCGGGTGGCGAGCGTGTGCACAAGGTGCGCACCGCCGGCACGCACCACCTCACGACGGGTGACCCGTATCCGCATCTCGAGCGCGGTGGCCCGGAGGGCGCGGTGTTGTTCTTCAGCCATCACACCGTCGACGGTCGCTTGTACGAGATCGTCGACGATGCCGGC
>JANMVY010000821.1:0-2973 GCA_031393535.1 Actinomycetes bacterium
GAGCACCAATGGCAGGTGCGAGCCGCTTGTCGGGGGCCACAGGCGGTCATGTTCTTCCCGCCGGCCCAGTTCGAGCGCAAGGACGAAAAGCTCGAACGGGAACAGCGGGCCAAAGACATATGCGCGTCGTGTTCGGTGCGCAGGGACTGCCTCGAGTACGCACTGCGTATTCGTGAGCCCCACGGCATCTGGGGTGGGCTCAACGAGCTCGAACGACGAACAGCGCTCACCCGCGAGAGCGTCTGACGTTTCGATCGCCGTCAAGCGGGTTGACGATCGAGCCAGTCCGCGGGCAGGTCCACCTCTCGCGGACCGCTCCGAAAAGGTGGGGCGGTTTACGAAGGGGGCTGGGGAAGGCGCGGTCCGCCAATGCGGAGGTCGCCGCGGCGTCGCGTCACGCCGGTCTCGTCGAGGCGACCGAGCAACGGCAGCGAGTGCTTCCGCGAGCTGCTCGCGGCGTCGCGGAACTCGGCCACCGTGAACCCCTCGGGACGGGTCTCGATCAAGCGCGCGCACAGCGCCCCGGCGGCGTCGAGCGCGGACCTGGCGAAGAACACCCCGCCGATGTCGACGACCTGGCCGTGACGCACCAGCTCGCGTAGCTCGGCACGGTCGACCCCATGCGGCTCGGGCGGCGTGAACGGTGAGGCCTCGAGCGCGGCGACGTACGGGTGATCGGTAAGTGGGTCGCGGTGCGTGACAGGCCGCACACGTCCACCGTCGACGATGACGTCGTCGAGCGTGCCGAGCACGAGCCGGGCGCGGTCGTCGAGCAACGCCAGCTCCAGTCCGAGGGCTCCGGCTGACTCGATGCGCGAGCGAAGCTCGGTACGTGCACCGGCAAGCACAGAGGCATCGACCACCCAGGTGCCGAGGGTGGGTGTGAGTCGTTCGCCGGTGAGCAGCGCAAGCTGGTCCGCGAGGACCCAGCCACGTTCGGCGATCACTCGCGCGACCGAGCGGTCGGGTTTCGCGCGAGATGCCGGGAGCACGGGTGCGACGTCGAGGATCTCACCGCCGCCGACGGTCTCGTTGCGCCCGCTCTCGCGCAGCACGTAGCGGTCGCCGGGTAACAGCGGTAATGCGACCGGCAGATGCATGCGCACCAAGCCGGATTCGCCAGGGTGGATCGAGGACGGCCCGAGGATGCGTACCTTCACCGCATGCTCGCCCGAGCCGATGTACGCGACGTAGGCGCCGCGGCGCGAGACCACGTGACCGAGTGAGTCGAGCACGCGCAGCGACGCGTCGACTTGCGCCGTGCGGTGCCATTGACCGGCAGCCACGAGCACGTCGCCTCTCGCGACGTCGTCGTACGCGACGCCGCTCAGGTTCAGCGCCACTCGGTTGCCGGGGCCGATCTTGGTTCGTTCCTTGTGCAGTGACTGCATGCCTCGCACACGTGCGACGTGTCCGCGCGGCAACAGGTCGAGCGAGTCGTCGACGCGCACGCGGCCGCCGGTGAGCGTGCCGGTGATGACCGTGCCGGCGCCCTTCGCCGCGAACGCGCGGTCGACCCACAACCGGGGCCGGCCGAGGTCGGCTGCGGTGGGGGTGTCGTCGAGCATGCGGTCGAGTGCCGCCCGCACGTCGTCGAGACCGATGCGGTCGACCGTGTCGACCTCGACGATCTCCGCGCCTTCGAGGAACGTGCCGATGACGTGCTCCTCGATGTCGAGGCGGGCCAACTCGCGCAAGTCGTCGTCGGCGAGGGCGATCTTGGTGAGCACGACCAGACCGTGCGCAACACCGAGAAGCTCGAGGATGCGTAGATGCTCCTCGCTCTGGGGTTTCCAACCTTCGGTGGCCGCCACGACGAAGATGCACGCGTCGACAGCTCCGACGCCGGCGAGCATGTTCTTCAAGAACCGCACATGGCCGGGCACGTCGATGATGGCGATGCCTCGCCCACTCGGTAGAGACGTCGACGCGAACCCGAGATCGATCGTGAGCCCGCGCGCCTTCTCCTCGGCCCAACGGTCGGGGTCGATGCCGGTGAGCGCGCGCACCAGCGACGACTTCCCGTGATCGACGTGCCCGGCAGTGGAGACGACGTGCATCAGCGTGTGGTTGCGAGAGCCCGGAGTGCGCCGGCGACGTGGACGTCGAACGACGGATCGATGGTACGAAGATCGACGATGGTGGTCTGGTTGTTGACTCGTGTGATCACGGGTGGGCTGGCCTGACGGAGCGCGGCAGTGTGGTCGCCGTCGAGCGCGACCGCGACGCTCGGTATCTCGACGCCGGGAAGCGTGCCCCCGCCCGGCACGGCGACGCTGTCGATCACCCGACCCACGCCGTAGGTCGCGGCGCGGGCGCGCAGCGCGTCGGGCTCGATCGTGGCCATGCGCCAGAATGGAATCGACTCGCCGTCGCGCGCGAGGTAGCGCAAGGCCAGCTCGTGCAACGCGCCGAGCACGAGCCCGCCCGGGCGGAGCGCTCGCGCGAGAGGGTGCCGCGCACACCGCTGCACGAGCTCGGCCCGGCCGGCGATGACGCCCGCTTGGGGCCCGCCCAGGAGCTTGTCGCCGGAGAACGTGACGAGCCCTGCGCCTGCGTCGAGGGTCTGGCGCGCTGCGGGCTCGTCGCCGAGCCACGTGGGCGGTCCCCCGGGAAGCCACGGACACGCGGCGTCGAGTAGCCCCGAACCGATATCGCACACCAGCGGCACACCGAGCGACGCGAGCTCGCGTGTGGCCGGTGATTCGGTGAAGCCCACAATGCGGTAGTTCGACTGGTGCACCTGCATCACGAGCGAGATGTCATGTGCCGCGTCGGCGAGCGCAGTCGCGTAGTCGGCCACTCGGGTGCGGTTCGTGGTGCCCACCTCGACCAGGCGCGCGCCGGATTGAGCCATGACCTCGGGCACCCGGAACCCGCCGCCGATCTCGACGAGCTCGCCGCGCGAGACCACGACGCCGCGGCCGGCCGCGAGCGCGGCGAGTACCAGCAGCACCGCTGCCGCACCGTTGT
>JANMVY010000850.1:0-4414 GCA_031393535.1 Actinomycetes bacterium
GATCGGCGGGCGCTCGACGCGATCATCGATGCCGAGATCGCACACCGTCGCTCGCGCCCACCCGGCGACCGGCCTGATGTCCTCGACGCGCTCGTCGACGCGGGCACGCTTTCCGACGCGGAGATCCGCGACCAGGTGGTCTCGTTGATCGGCGCGGGATACGACTCCACATCGGCCTCGTTGTCGTGGATGGTGTGGCGCGCCGCGCTCGAACCCGGGTTGTGGTCGCGACTCTGCGTCGAGGCCGACAACGTGCTCGGCCCCTGCCCCAGCGAGCACGACCCGCCCGACGAGACCGCCCTGGGGCAACTCGATCTGGCCAACCGGGTCATGCGTGAATCGTTGCGGCTCCATCCCGCCGGGGTCATCGCTCCCCGGCAGGCCGCAACCGACATCCACCTCGGCCCGCACACGATCCGCAAGGGAACCCTGATCCTGTGGTCGGCCCACCTGGCCGGGCGCGACCCGCTGGCATGGCCGGACCCGCTGCGCTTCGACCCTGACCGATTCGTCGACCTGACCGCCGAGCAGAAGGCACTCGCCGACAACGCGTGGGTGCCGTTCGGGCGCGGCGCCCGCACCTGCATCGGCTTCGCGCTCGCCCAGATGGAGCTCACGCTCATCATCTCGCGAATCGCGCAACGACTCGACATCGCTCCCACCAGCGACACCGTGCCCCGTCCCGTCGGCATGGTCGTCAACCGCCCCGCAGGGGGTACCCCCATGCACGTCACCATTCGCGCTCCCCACGAACGCCCGATATTCGAGAACGCTCGACCGCCGAGTGGAGACCTCGACCTATGACAGGAGCTCCTCGACGGGTGGCGCCGGAGCCCAATAGAAGCCTTGGGCCTGTTCGCATCGCAATTGTCGGAGCATGTGGAGTTGCGCCGCGGTCTCGACACACTCGGCGACGACCTTCGCGCCGAGGTTCCGACGGGTGATGCACCCAGCACAGTCACGCGGTGAGTACCTCGACCGGGCACCGGAGGTTCGGCGCGCGGGCGAGGCGCGCATCCGCAGTTAGCAGGGTGCAGCTGAGGCCTTCGGCGAGCGCGACATAGCTCGCGTCGTACGGCGTTACGTTGGCGCGTAGCTCATACGCACGCGGCATGAACGGCCCAGTCGGGAATCGAGCCAGCGGGAGAGCGAGGAGATCCTCGACGGCCGATCGGAACCTGCGCGCGGCGAGGTCACCAGCGAGCCACCGCCTCCGAAGCACCGAGACCGTCTCGATGTCCGCGAGATCCGGTACAGCGACATCGCCGGCGGCGGTGAGCCGTGCGCGTGCGAGTCGACCCGCCGCGCCGTCATCGGCGACCGCATTCGCGAGAACCGACGCGTCGATGACGATCAACGGCGGCCGCGTCGCTCGTCGTCGATGTCAGCGACGGCAGCCTCGAAGCCGACCCGACCGCCCCTACGGCGACCGATGGTTCCGAGTACCTCCGCCATCGTCGGTGCCTGCGCGATCCGGGTGAGCTCACGCGCAAGGTACTGCTGCAACGACTGTCCCGCGGCCGCGGCACGCTGTTGCAACCGCGCATGGACGACTTCAGGGAGATCACGGACAAGCACATTCGGCATGATTGCATTCTGCTATCAACCGGCGCGAGTCTCAATACCGTACGAGCTCGCTGCATGATGCTCATCCACCTTGATCGTGGCGCCCTACAACTGGGATCCAGTCAGAACGGAACGATTGTGGTGAGCAGTCCGGTGCCGTCGGCCCGGCCAGCGAGAATGCGGCAGAAGTCGACGGCGTCGAGTTGAAGTGCTGTGGGGGTGACAGTGGTGTTGGCCTTGTCCGCGGAACGACTCGAGGTGTAGGTGCCGCCGGCCGCGCCGGTCAGCTCAAGGGTGAAGTGCTGGCCGTGGCGGCGTGACCACTCGGCGACGACATCGGCCACGATGCGCCCGTCGTGGTCCGCCGTGAGCACGAGGTCGCGGCCAGTGGCTCGGGCGACGTCGACGCGATGCATCCAGAGATCACGCAAGTAGATGGTGTCGACCAAGTAGCCGAGCGCCCATGTCTCCACTACAGGCCCGTCGACTTTCATTCTCACGCGACGGATCAGCGACGGCAGTTTGGTGCGTTTGCGGACCGCGGCCGGGGCGACGACGGTGAGACGCCTGACGAGTTCGGCGGGGGAAACGTTGATCCGTTCGCGCACTTGCACCGTCGAGAGCCCGCCCTCGAGTGTGCCGCCCTCGGCTTTGCGGTGACGCTTCGCGGCCCGCATCTGGTGCAGGTTCTCCTTCATTGAGACGGCGGCGTCGCAAGCACCCAACACGTGTAGGTACATGCGGCGGACGTCCCAGTCCGGGCAGTCGGTTTGCGTCGACCAGTCTGCGTCACCGAGCGATCGGAGTAGCTCAAGTGTCCGTTCGAGCTCGGCCGCCTGTAGCGACATGGCGTCGTTGTGAGAGAGACGAGGCGTTTCCGTTCCGTCGATGGCGAGTGTGATCATGCTCGCTCGCTTTCTGCAGTGGCCGAGAAGAGTTCGGGGGTGATTTCGCGCAGCACCATGTCGATCGCTCGGTCGATGATGCGCTCCCACCGGTCGCCTCCAGGATCGTTCGAGATCTGCTGGTCGGTGAGCCCGGTGAGCGTCGCGGTCCACAAGTCGATGCCCTCGGGCTCCACGACGCCGAAGGTCGCTATCCGCGCCCTCATCGCTTCGTAGACGCCGAGTGCTACGGCGTAGGACTCGGCGGACGGGACAAAGTCGGGGATAGTCCGTTGGAATAGCAGCTGATAGCGAACAGGATCGGAGGTGCAGAACTCGAAAAACCCGTGGGCCACGCGTCGTGCCGCAGCGCGAAGATCATCGGCGGCTCCGGCCACATCACCTGGAACGTCGTAGGCGTCGGCCATGACTGCGGCAAAGGCCAGGTAGCCCTCGCGGAACATACCGTCGAAGATCTCGTGCTTGGACGCGAAGTAGGAGTAGATCGACTGCGCCCGCATTCCGACGCGCTCCCCCAGGTCTCGCATGGCCAGACCCGCGAGACCGTGCTCACGCACCAGTTCCCAGGCTGCGGCGAGGATCTCGCCCTTGGTCTCCTGGCGGCGGGCCGCCCGCCGGTCGGGTCTGGCCGACGTAGGGCCTGCGACCTCAGACCGTGCGCTCATCTGCCGAACCTCTGACACTCGATTGACAACCTGACGATACTCGTATTTACGAACATAGTCAGGACTATCGCAGGTACGAACCCTGGTGTCAACGTCCGAGTCCCGGTATGTCATCGGTGCGATCTGTGCGCTGTGGACGCCGACTCGGTTCCCACCGACGGTGGGACTGTGATCCTGGCGGAAGGCGAGGTGATCTGGCCGTGCGATCTCTACTGCCAACGTCGCAGGCACGAGCGGCAGATCACGAGCGGATGGGATACTCCACTGTCGTAATGATTCCGCCCCGTACACTTTGGGTCAGACGAACGGCCACGTGGGATACAGCGGGTTCGAAAGCTGCGACTCCGTCGTGCAACTCCACTGCGAGCACTTCGGCAAACACGCGACGATCTCGAAAACTGACGAGCCACAGCTTCACGGACTTGGACTCAAGCGCGTGCGTCACTGCCGTGTAGCTGATCTCGGCGTCGTAACGGTCGGGCTGCACGCCCTGCACTACCGGACACAGGGCCTGCAACTCCGCAGTCTGGAAGGTCACCCGCACCGGCTTGGACACGGGAAACAGCTGAAGTCGACCGTATTCGTGAGGTTCCACGGATCGACCCAGCATGCTGATTTCGAAAGGGTCAGGCACCACGTACTCCAGCTCGTAACACAGCGAAGACGGTAACTGAACGCGGCGTCGATTGGAGCTCCCCGAATCCACGAGGAGGTAAACGGCATCTCCTCCGCGCCGTATCGCTTGTGTCCCTTCACGCCACAAATGACGCCACTCATGTCGCAAACGTGTTGGCACGATCACCCCAGGCGCGAAGCAGCCCCGGCCGAAACCGGGGCTGAGCTGCGCATATCTGGAGCGGATGACGAGACTCGAACCCGCGACATTCACCTTGGCAAGGGGACCAGCGCCGGCCATTTGGTGTCGCGCGATCGCGTTCCGGCTGCTCGCGAGGGGTACAAAGTTCGTCAGGTGCCGTCCAGATCTGCCAATCTCGGCGCGTAGATTGGCAGTTGGATTGGCAATCTCGAGCATCACCTGCGCAGAGGTGACGGTGGGAGAACGCGGCCGACGAGGGCCGCAGCCAACCAGTAGCTCAGGTTCGACTCGCCGACCCCGAGTTCCTCGCGATCGATCGGCCGACCCGAAACCTGTGCTCAGGTGTCCGCCGGACGGGGGGATGCCCACCTCGCCATCGTCTGCAGGCAACGTCACCACACCAATCCAGTTCTGCCCCCGTGTTGAGCGGTGTAGGGCGCCACGATCGTTGAGCATGCGGG
>JANMVY010000856.1:0-2753 GCA_031393535.1 Actinomycetes bacterium
GGCGACGACCGTATCCAACGCGCCACCACCGGGCGGGTGAACCCCGAGTCGTTCACGCACGGCACCTCCGCCCAACGCCAGAAGTGGTTCAGCGTCGGGTTCGACAATGGCAACACCGACCTCTGCGACACCTTCAAGAACCCGATCTGACCACCGGGAGCGGGCTCAGTAGGTGAGGCCGTCGTCGTCGAGGCCGACGGCGAGCGCCAACAACTGGCGCAGCATGGCCGCGGTCGCGCCCCACACCGTGTCGCCATGGAGCTCGAAGAACGTGATGGGTCGCTCGCGGCCACCGATCGGCCACAACTCCTCGCGAAACACCCCTTCGGCCAACAGCTCCGCCAATGGCACGTGCAAGATGTGCTCGACCTCGTCGGGCGCGGGCACGAGGGTGGGTCGCCCCACCAACACGCCCACCATTGGATGTACGAGCGACGCGCTCCCCACCGTCACGAAGCGATCGAGCTCACCGATCAACCGCACGAGGGGTGGCGCGAGGCCGATCTCCTCTTCGGCTTCGCGCAACGCCGTGACGAGCGGCGACTCGCCCTCGTCGCTGCGCCCACCGGGAAAGCTCACCTCGGAGGTGTGCGAGCGAAGGCGCGACGACCGCCGCGTCAACACCACGTGAAGCTCCCCGGCGTGCTCATAGAGCGGCACGAGCACCGCGGACTGGCGGGTCTGCGCATCGGGACGCCAGTTGTCGGCGCGCATCTGACCGGGGCCGCGGGCGTGCAGAACCTGCTCGAGGCGCTCGAGATCGACAACCCGCTCCGCGATGGGGATGTGCGTCCACGGCGCCGGGCGGCCGGGCTGCCACAGCTCGGGTCGCGGAATGCGTTGCGCGCCGCCGCGGCGGTTCGACATCGTCGACGGCTCAGCCGACGTCGGCGGCGAGGCGCTCCAGCAATTCGCGCATCCCACCGGTCTTCAGGTTGCTCATGACGCGCCCGGGTGGGGTGTCGCCCTTCTCCCACTCCATCCAGTGCACGAGCAGCTTCTTCGGATCGGGGGGCGGAAGTTCCATGGGGTCATGCTACGAGCACCCCCGAGCGCGGCCTACTTCCGCAGCACCAACGAGCACGGGCCACCGCTCACCCCGCTGGGGCAGGTGATCTCGGGCCATCGCGCGCCGATGCGTTCCATGGGCATCAGGTCGTGCATGACCGCGACGTGCGTCCGGTACACGGGCACGTCGCCGCGGCCCCACGTGATCGGGTGGCGTTCGGTGACCACCGCATAGTCGACCGGCGGGCCGTAGCAGCCGTCGAGCACCTGCCGCGCACACGTGCCACACGGGCTCTGCGTGATGACGAACGCATCATCGGTCTCCTCGACGCGGATCGACGCGAAGTTGCCCGACATCATCCGCGCCCACTGCGCTACACGGACATGCGCCGGACGCGCCATGTCGCGTGGCATCCACTGCAGAAGCGTTCGGTCGCCGCACAGTCGCAGGCACGCTTCGAGCTCGTCGACTCCGTAGACGCGATACACGTGCGTGAGCGCAGCTGCGACACGACCCACTGCGAGGTCGTGCAAGGTCCGGACACAGTGTTCGTAGGTGTCATAGGTCACCAGCGCACCCTCGCGATCGCCCGCGGTCAGCGAGCGATGCAACGCCACGGCAACGGTCGATTCATCGGTCTCGAGCAGCGCCGGATCGATGCCGCGCGCGGCGAGCTCGCGCAGACCCATCGAGAAGACGGCCGCATCGAGCGCCGACGCGGCGGCGAAATCGTGGGTAGTGCGGACATACTCGCCGACCCCCGCAACAAAGGCCGAGAACCCGTCGATGAAGTTCCGGAACGAGCGCGCCAGCCGGACGAAGGTCGCCACGGCTTCGTCGCCGTCAGCCTCGATCGCGTCCGCGAACTGCCCGCGCGGCGAACGGCCGAGCGCCGCGAGTTCGTCCTCGGAGAAGTGACAAGCCATCAGCCGTCGATGATCACCGACGGCGCGCCGGCGATCACGTAGTGGATGCTCGCCGGGTCGAGCATGTACGAGACGTCGGGCTCGACGGTGGTGTGGTGCGCGGGCGCCCCGAGCGACTCGACCCAATGCGGCAGATCTTCGAACCACTGCTCGGTGACGCCGTCGTAAGGGAGGTCAGGACCACCGATGCCGTGGTTCTGGTGATAGCCCCACAACGGATCGCGCAGCTCGGCGATGTTCTGGAAGAGCCCACCATGGTTCGTGAGCCAATGCTCGTGGAAGGTCGGCAGGTCGAGCGCCGCGTTGCGGCGCAGGATGCACACCAACTTGGCCTGTGCGTCGAGTCGACGCGGCGTGTCGACGATGACTGCCTCATCGCCGGTCACGACCGACGCCATGTCGGGCCGCCGAAAGCGCGGGCCGTCGTCCTCGGTGCGCCCCGCCGCGTCGAGCAACGCGTGCATCTTGTCGAGCGAGTCGAACCAGAGCACCGCGACGCCGTCATAGTCGCCACTCGACACCTCCGCGCCATGCGGCTCGCGGCCGTAGTCCGCGGCGAGGCGGTGGTTGAGCTCGAAACGGCGCACGTACTGCGCCAGCTCCGGCGAGCGCGCAAGGCGAGCGGCGTGCTCGTCACGCCAGTAGGCGTGGAAGTCCTCGGGCGCCATCCCGGGCAGACGGTGCATGAACGCGAACAGTTTGATCCCCATGGCGGGAACCTAGCAGCCCGGAAAAAGCGACGACGCCGGACCCTTGGGGGAAGGGTCCGGCGCCGTAAGGCCGACTCGATCGATCGGCGGGGGAGCCGGGTTCGAGAG
>JANMVY010000857.1:0-1579 GCA_031393535.1 Actinomycetes bacterium
GCGCCGCTCGCTCGCCGCGGTGTTCGCCGTGCCCGAATCGCAGGTGCGGGTTGTCGCACCCGATGTCGGCGGGGGCTTCGGGCCCAAGTTCGCGCACTACGTGGAGGACGTGCTCGTCGCGTGGATCGCGCGCCGCCTCGATCGGCCGGTGCGATGGGCCGAATCGCGCCGCGAGAGCATGGTGGGGCTGCACCACGGGCGCGCGCAGGCGCACGAGATCACCCTCGGTGGTACCGGTGACGGAACGATTCGCGCGTACCGCCTCGATGTGGTGCAGGACTCCGGCGCATACGCGAGCCTCGGCGCGTACGCGCCCGACGCGACCCTGCGCATGACCACCGGCGTGTACCGCATAGCGCGAGCCCACGCGACGTCGCGTGCGTTGCTCACCAACACCACGCCGGTGTCCGCGTACCGCGGCACCGGCCGTCCCGAAGCGACCTGTGCGATCGAACGGGCCATCGATCGGTACGCCCACACGATCGGGCTCGATCCGGTCGCACTGCGCCGCCGCAACCTCGTCGGCGACGACGAGTTCCCCTTCACCACGCCCGTCGGCACCGTCTATGACTCGGGCCGTTACGGGTTCGCACTGGCGCGCGCCTGCGAAGTCGCGGGCTACGAGGCCTTGCGGGCCGAACAGCAACACCGACGCGATGCGCACCGCAATGACATGTTGGGCATCGGGGTGTGCGCATACGTCGAATCCACCGGTGCCGGGCCCGCCATGGAGTTCGCCACCGTCACCATCGATGGCCGGGGCGACGTGGTGGTGCGCACCGGCTCGAGCCCTCAGGGGCAAGGCCACGAGACCACCTGGGCCCGACTCGTCGCCGACGCGCTGGGTGTCGGCGCAGCGCACATCGCGGTGCGCCACGGCGACACCGACGAGGTCTCGGCGGGCCTCGGTACGTTCGCGTCACGCTCGACCCAGTTCGCCGGCTCGGCTGTGGTGCGCGCCGCGGCGCAACTCGTCGACCGTGCGCGCTCGCTCGTCGCCCAGCAGCTCGAAGCGGCCGAAGCCGACATCGTGTTCGACCGAGAACGGGGCGCGTTCGCGGTCGCCGGCGCGCCCGCGCGCACCATTGGTTGGGCCGCGTTGGTGAGCGCCTCGGGTGAAGCCGAGCTGCGCGCCGACGCGATGTTCACCGGGGCGATGACCTTTCCGTTCGGTGCGCACATCGCGGTGGTCGAGGTCGACCGTGAGACCGGCGGGGTTCGGCTCGTGCGCCACATCGCGGTCGACGACGCGGGCACGCTCGTGCACCCCGTGATCGCCGAGGGGCAGGTGCACGGGGGCATTGCACAGGGCGTCGGCGAGGCGCTCTACGAGGAGTTCCGCTACGACGAACGAGCGACGCCGCTCACCACGAACCTCGCCGAGTACGCAGTCCCCGCGGCAACCGAACTGCCGTCGTTCGAGACGATCTTCACCGAGACCCCCGCGCCGTCGAACCCACTCGGGGCGAAGGGCGTGGGCGAGTCAGGGGTCATCGGCGCGGTGGCTGCGATCCAGAACGCCGTGTGCGACGCGGTGGCCCACCTCGGCGTCGACCATGTCGACATACCGCTCACGCCC
>JANMVY010000012.1:0-2756 GCA_031393535.1 Actinomycetes bacterium
TGACGAGGAACAGGTCGGTGGCCTCGTGGACCCACAGGCGATGGGCGTAGGAGTCGGTGATGAACACGACGCTCGCCACGTGGTCGTGGGTCTCGCGGTAGCGGGCCGCGGCCGCCGCCCCGGTCGCGAACACCGAAATGATCAGCTCCGGTGGCCGGCGCTGCGCCTCGCGGAGGAAGTGCGGGTACATCGCGCGAAGCGCAGTGCGGTCGAGGGCTCGCGCGAGGCGGCTGCCGGTGCGCAGCTGGCTGAAGTGGAACGCGTCGTAGACCGGCGCGCACGACAGCAGCGTGCGGAACACACGGTCGCCGGCCGCGCCGCCCGCGCCGCCGAGCAACGCGATCGAGTCGACGACCCGGGCGTCGATGTCGAGCGTGGCCAGCGCGGCGGCCGATGCCTCGGCCACCGTGTCGTGGCCCTTGCCGAAGCGCCCCGACAAGATGAGCGCGGACCGGCCGGTCATCTCCAGGCCCGTGCGGCCGTGGTGGCGGCGCCGTGCATCACGGCCCGTGCACACGCGCCGGGCCCGACCGGTATTGATCGACGAAGTCGCGGATACCGGTCTCGAACGACGTTGTCGCGGACCATCGGAGCACGCGGGCGGCCTTGTCGGCCGACACGTCCTTGCCGCCGTAGTCGCCCGGCCGCGGCGGTCCGCACACGATCTCGACGTGGTCGCCGACGACGTCGCGGATCGTCTCCGCGAGATGGCGGACGCTGACCCGCTCGGCTCCCTCGAGGTTGAACACCTGGTTCTGCGCGGCGGGCGCGAGCGCGCGCACGTGCGCGTCGGCGAGATCGGAGATCCACACGTAATTGCGGTATTGGCTCCCGTCGCCGTTGATGGTGATCGGTTGCCCGGCGAGGGCACGTCGGACGAACGCGGGGATCACGAGCTCGTCGCGCATCCGTGGGCCGTACGGGATGCCGTAACGCAGGATGGTGAAGGGTTGCCCGTAGAGCTCGCGATAGTTGTGCACGATGAGCTCCGCCGCGATCTTCGAACTCGTATAGATGTGTCCGGCGCTCGGCAGATGAAACGGCGTGTCCTCGTCGAATGGGCCGGGCCCCGTCGCCCCGGCGTACACCCACACCGTGCTCGCCAGGACCGCGCGCCCGACACCGGCGCGACGCGACGCCTCCCAGACGTTCGCGGTGCCGTCGACATTGATGCGAATGGTCTCGACCGGCCGGGCGAACGCGTCGTTGATGTTGGAGACGCCTGCAAGATGGAACACGACGTCGATGCCGCGCAGCGCGTCGGTGAGGCGGTCGACGTCGACGATGTCGGTCTCGGTGAACGCGACGTCGCGACGGTGCGGCGGCCGCACGTCGAGAACCCGCACCGCGTGCCCGGCGGCCAGCAGATGATCGACGACGTGCGAGCCGATAAATCCCGAACCGCCGGTGATGGCGATGGTGCGTTCAGACGACATCGGCCATCACTGCCCGCACGGCGGTGATCACGTGATCGGCTTCTTCGTCGTTCATATCGGAGTGCAGTGGCAAGCAGATGTGGCGGGCGCACACATCGTCGGCGATCGGGAGGGGTCCGTGCGCGAGCGCCTCGAACACCGGGTGCCGGTGCAGTGGCTTGGCGTACACCTCACCACTGGCGCTGACCTCGAAGCTCTCGCGCAGCCGGCGCTTGACCACCTCACGGTCGATGCCGTGATCGAGCAGTGCGATGTACTTGTAGTAGTTGCACACCGCGCCGTCGGGGATGTCTAGCGGCGTGATCCCCGCGACGGCGGCGAGCGCCTCGTCGAAGTGCCCGGCGATGGCCGTGCGGTGCGTGATCCACTCATCGAGATGGCCGAGGTGCACCGTGCCGACGGCGGCGTGCACCTCGGACATTCGCCACGCATAGCCGAGCCGCACGTGGTCGCCGCCGAGGAATCCGGCCTTGCCCTGGTCGCGGTAGAGCAGCGCTTCATCGCGCAACCCGGTGTCGTCGGTGAGGATCATGCCTCCCTCGCCGCTCGTGATGACCTTGGTGGGGTAGAAGGAGAACGCACCGGCGATGCCGAAGGTGCCGGCGCTGCGCCCGTTGTGCGACGAGCCGTGTGCGTGCGCGGCGTCCTCGACGAGCCAGATGCCGCGCCGCCGGCACATGGCCGCGACGGCCTCGATATCGGGGCTGACGAACCCGCCGATGTGCACGTGCAGGACCCCGACCGTGC
This sequence comes from Actinomycetes bacterium, assembly GCA_031393535.1. Lineage (GTDB taxonomy): Bacteria > Actinomycetota > Acidimicrobiia > Acidimicrobiales > WLNW01 > WLNW01. The sequence continues at coordinate 2,184 of JANMVY010000012.1, forward strand.
GGTCGGTCCACGCGGCCTCGATCGTGGCGGGCGTCAGTGCGAGTGTGTGTGCGTCGATGTCCGCGAGGCGGACGCGGCCGCCGGCGTGCAGCACCGCCGCCGCGCTGGCGAAGAAGGTGTTGGTCGGCACGATGACCTCACCACCGTCGAGGCCGAGCCCGCGCAAGATGATCTCGAGGGCGCTCGTCCCGCTGCTCGTCGCGACGGCGTGACCGCCACCGTGGCGGGCGGCGAAGGCATCTTCGAACGCGCGGGTGTGCGGGCCGAGGGTGAGCGAGCCCGTCCGCAACGACTCGTCGACCAGCCCGAGGATTTTCGCGCGGTCAGCGTCGGAGAAGACGATTCGCGCGGGTGGGATCCTCACGTCGCGGCCTCCTCTGCGGGACGGGGCTGTTCTGCCTCGAACCCGCCACGCGCCAGCGCCACGAGACTAGTTCCCATCACGACTGCCGCCAGGAACACACACGGCCCGCGGAACCCCGAGAGCGCGAGCCGTTCGTGGAACAGCATCACGCCGAACGCCGCGGCGGCGACGGGCTCGACGACCGCGGTGACCGGCAGCGTCACGACCGG
>JANMVY010000457.1:0-16034 GCA_031393535.1 Actinomycetes bacterium
GGGTTCATGGTGCCCGGGTCGACGTTGAGATACGGATCGAGCTTCTGCATCGTGACCCGGAGGCCGCGGCACTTCAGGAGACGCCCGAGCGACGAGGCCGTGAGCCCTTTCCCGAGCGAGCTGGCCACACCACCAGTCACGAAGATGTGCTTGGTCACGGAACCTCACCCTAACGCCGGCCTGGTGCCGCGCGGTGGGATCGCGCAACAGCTTTTCGCGCGATCGCCCCGATCAGGACCGCGTACCCCGTGCGACCTGCGCCGAGACGAGCAACTCGCGGGCGTGCTTCTTGGCCGCCACACTGTCGGATCCGGACAGCATGCGCGACAGTTCGACGACACGTTCTTTGTCTGACAGCGGCGTGGCATCGGACACCGTACGCTCACCGTCGTCATGCTTCGTCACGACAACGTGATGATCTGCGAAGGCCGCCACCTGCGGGAGGTGGGTCACCACCAACACCTGGTGTGTTGCCCCGAGCGCGCCGAGCGACCGACCGACAGCAAGTGCGGCCGAGCCGCCGATGCCCGCATCGACCTCGTCGAACACCAATGTCGGCGGCCCGGCCGTGAGGACAAGGCGCAGCGCGAGCATTGCGCGGGCCAGCTCACCGCCCGACGCCACCTTCGCAAGCGGTAGCAGTTCACCTCCGGGATTCGCGGCCAGCAGTATGCGAACCTCGTCGCCCGCCGGTCCGTCGACGCTGACCGCGAGCCGGGCTTTCGGCATGGCCAGCTCGACCAGGTGCTCGTGCACGGCCGAGGCCAGCCCGGGGGCAACCGCGAGGCGAGCGAGGCGGATCTTGGCCTGCACGATCTCCAAGGCCGCTATGGCGGCGGCGCGTCGGGCGTCGAGCTCCGCGGCGCGGCGGTCGTGCGCCAACAGCTCATCCAGCCGGGCCTCGGCTTCGTGCCGGTACGCGATGACCTCATCGAGCGTTGCGCCGTACTTCCGCCGCAACTCACGCAACAGTTGTCGCCGGACCCGAACCACGCCCAGCCGTTCGGGGTCTTCGTCGATGCTCTCAGCCCGGTCGCGCAACTCGCTGGCAATGTCGCCGACCTCGGCCGAGGCCGATGCCAGCCGACCCGCGAGGTCGACGAAGGGCTGACGTGCGTCGATGAACGCGAGCGCCTCGCCGATGGCGTCGAGCGCGCCACGGTCGATCGTGAGCGCGTCGAGCGCGGAGGCACCCGCATCACGGTGCTCGCCCGCGTCGGCCAGCGAGTCTTCCTCGGCGTCGAGGCGAGTGTCCTCGTCGGCTCCGGTGAGCGCCGCGCGGTGGAGCTCGTCGACTTGGAAGCGGTAGAGGTCGATCTCGCGGGCCCGAGCCCGTTCGTCGCCCCCCAGATCCGCGAGCGCAGCTTCGAGCGCGGCGACCGCAGCCCGAGCGTCGGTGAGCTCGCCGATCGGAACCCGTCCGAACCGGTCGAGCGCCGCACGCTGGACTGCGGACGCCAACAACGATTGGTGTGCGTGCTGCCCGTGCAAATCGACCAGCGCCGACCCGAGCTCGCTGAGCGCGGCAACGGTGGCCAGTCGACCATCGACGTATGCCCGCGAACGCCCGTCGCGCGGTACGACGCGACGCACCACGTGCTCATCATCACCGAGCACGAAACGCCCTTCGACAACGGCTTCCGGCGCTCCACGCCGCACCATGTGGGCCTCGGCGCGGCCGCCCATCAACAAGTCGATCGCCTCGACGACCATGGTCTTGCCGGCACCGGTCTCGCCCGTGAGGGCGGTCATCCCGGGACCGAACAGCAACGAGCTCGACTCGATGATGCCGAGGTCGGATATGGCCAACTCGACGAGCACCCGGAACCCCTTCGACAATGACGCTGTGAACCGTGAACGCCGCGTCAGCGGTCGTTCAGACCGAACTTCGCCTTCAGAACCGCGTGGAAGTCACGCGGCCCGAACGTGATGAGCTGCACCGAGTGCGCCGATGCCGTGCACTCGATGGCATCGCCGTCCCGTAGCGTGCCCACTGTACGCCCGTCCACCGACAGTGAGGCCGGACGACCGCCGCGCACATCGAGACGCACTCGAGTCTCGGAGTCGAGCACCAATGTCCGATCGAACAACATGTGCGGCGATACCGGAGTCAGCTGCAAGGAGCGATGCGTCGCCGCGACGATCGGGCCCCGCACACTGAACGCATACGCAGTTGAACCGGTCGGTGTCGCCACGATCATCCCATCGACCGCGTATGTCGTGAAAAACGTGCCGTCGAGCGAAACCCCGATACGGATCGTGTTCGACGTCGAGGTGCGTTCGATGACAGCCTCGTTCAACGCGTGGGACACAACCCCATCGAGCGCGGGATCGGCCGAGTGCACGTGGACCTCGAGCAGCATCCTTCGCTCGATGGCGTGATCGCCGCGAATCACGCGCTCGATCGCCCCATGCACCTCGGTCGGCTCGATCGCCGTTAGGTAGCCCAACTGACCGAAGTTGACCCCGAGCACCGGCACGTCGTGCACGGCCACGAGGGCGACCGCACGCAACATGTTGCCGTCTCCGCCGAGGCTCACCACGAAGTCGAGGTCGACCCCCCATGACTCGTCGGCGCCGACACGGGCCAGCCGCACCTCGTGCGCCGCGAACCGGGCCACGATCTCGTGGGCCATCGCAGCCGCGGCCGGACGCTCCTCGGGGAACACCACACCGATCCGGCTCATCGCATCACCTTCGCCTTCGCATCAGCGACCACGGAGTCAAGCACCTCGTCGCCACACAACGACACCGACCCCCCCGATCCGACGCGCCGCGCGCGCACGAGGAACTCGACATTGCCACTGGCACCGGTGATCGGCGACACCATCGCCTCCATCATGTCCGCCCCCACCGTGCCGAGCCCGTCTCGGACTTCGTCGAGCACCCGACGCCACACTGCGACGTCGCGGACCACGCCATTGCCGCGCGACGCTTCGGACCTTGCGGCTTCGAACTGCGGCTTGACAAGCGCCACGAGATCGCCATCAGGGGCCACGAGCGATACGAGCTGGCCGGCAATCGTACGCAACGAGATGAACGACACGTCCACCACCACCACCGGCGCCGCGCCCCCCAGCGCGTCGACATCGACCTCACGCACATTGGTCCGTTCGAGCGACCGTACGCGTGGGTCGGCCCGCAGCCTTTCGTGAAGTTGGCCGTAGCCGACGTCGAGCGCGATCACCTCGGTCGCGCCACTCTGGAGGAGACAGTCGGTGAACCCCCCGGTCGATGCTCCCACGTCGATCGCGCGCCTACCCGACACCGAGACGTCGAACTGCGCCAGCGCAGCCTCGAGCTTGTACCCACCGCGACTCACGAACCGCTTCGGCGGGCCCAGCATCACGATCGGCTCTCCGCGAGCCACCTGGCGGGCCGACGTGCCGGCCGGAGCACCGCTCACGAGCACGCGGCCCGCGACCACCGCGATCCGCGCCTCCTCGCGGCTCGCGACAAGTCCGCGGCTCACCAGCTCCGCATCGAGTCGCCGCCGAGGTGCCGTGGCCCGCCCCTTCTCGCTCCGTCGCACAGGCTTCGCCGGGCACAATCCGGCGAAGACACGCCCTTTCTACCCGAGAAGTGCGCATCCGCTCTGGTGCGACGACCGCACACGCGCTATCTCTAGGTATTCGCCGCGGCACGGCCCACGACGTCGCGCCCTCGAGGAGACCTGCGTGAGCACCACCGATAGTCCGGTCCACGACCATGAAGCGGAGGAGTTCGGACGCCAGTTCGCAGCCATCGTCCACAACGTCGAGAGAATCATCCGCGGGAAGACCGAAGTGATCCGGCTCGCGCTGTGCTGCATGCTCGCCGAAGGCCATCTACTCATCGAGGACGTGCCCGGGGTGGGCAAGACCAGCCTGGGCAAGGCTCTGGCCGAGTCGATCGACGGCACCTGGAACCGCATCCAGTTCACGCCCGACCTCCTACCGACCGACATCACGGGTGTACAGATCTTCAATCGCCAGAGTTCTCAGTTCGAGTTCCGTCCGGGCGGCGTGTTCGCCAACATCGTTCTCGGCGACGAGATCAACCGTGCGTCACCCAAGACCCAGTCGGCCATGCTCGAGGTCATGGCCGAATACCAGGTCACCATCGACAGTCGCAGCTACCCGGTGCCGAATCCCTTCCTCGTGATCGCCACGCAGAACCCCATCGAGCACGAAGGGACATACAACCTCCCTGAGGCCCAGATCGACCGTTTCCTCATGCGGCTCTCCATCGGCTACCCCGACCGAGCCTCTGAAATGGAGATCGTCGACCGCGCCGGATCGAAGCGACGCCCGATCAGCCTCAGCCCCGTCGTCACCACTCGCGAGATCGAGCACATGACCGGCGTCGTGGAGCGTCTTTTCGTGTCCCCGGCCATCAAGCAGTACATAGTGTCGATCGTCCGGGCCACGCGCGAGCTGCCCCAGCTTCGCCTGGGCGTCAGCCCACGCGGATCGGTCGCACTCACCCGCGCCTCCCAGGCCGTGGCGGCGAGCGACGGCCGCCCCTTCGTCAACGCCGACGACGTCAAACGACTCATCCCCTTCGTGCTCGGCCACCGCATGATCCTGTCGCCCGAAGCCGATCTCGCCGGCATCACCATCGCCGAATTGCTCGACCGCGTCGTCAAGTCGATCCCGGTGCCAAAGCGGCGCGAGGACGCCTGACCGCCTTGCTCAGACCACGGCTCGTCCTCCAATGCTGACCGCGAACGGCCGAACGCTTCTCGGATTCGCCGGGCTCACTGCCATCAGTGGCTTCGCGTTCGGCTACCCCGCGCTCGTGGCCGTCGGTCTCGCGTTCGTGATCATTCTCGCCATCGCCGGAATCTGGGTGACCCGTCGGCCACGGGTCGACGCGACGCGCGTCGTGCGACCCGAGCGCGTCACCGTGGGTGGCGAGGCCGCCTCGGTGATGCTCATCCACAATCGGTCACGACGCCGCACCGCGGGCGGCAACGCCCTCGAGTCCTTCGGTGATCACTGGATCCCGGTCTCGCTCCCCGCGCTCGAACCGGGGGCTAGCGAGACCGTGCTGCAACCGCTTCCCACGGAGCGACGCGGGGTCTACCGAGTCGGTCCGCTGCTCATCAGCAGGTCCGATCCGTTCGGCCTCATCCGTATCGGACAAGAACAGCGCGACCTCGCCACGCTCTATGTCCATCCACGCGTCATCGACCTCAACCCCTTCCCGAGCGGACTCAACCGCGATCTCGACGGGCCCGACCTCGGTGATGCCCCTGAGGGCGGTATCACCTTCCAGAACCTGCGCGAATACGTCGACGGCGACGACTTGCGACTCGTGCACTGGCGCAGCTACGCCCGCACTGGAACCTTGATGGTCCGCCACAACGTCGACAGCCACCAACCACGCAGTCTCATCGTGCTCGACACCCGTTCCAGCGTCCACGACGCGGACTCCTTCGAGGAGTCGGTCGAAGCGACCGCGTCGATCATGATCGCCTCCATGCTCCGCCGGTTTCCTTTCCGTCTCGAAACCACGTGTGGCGCCACGATCACCGATGGTCTCACCCGCGCTGCGGCGCTCGACAAGTTGGCTGCACTCGGGCCGGCGACCGACGGTTCGATCGAGCACACCGTCCGACGCGTCGGCCGCGATCCCGGCGGTGCGTCGCTTGCGGTCATCACCGGCCGCTGTTCGTCACGCGACCTGGCGTTCCTCTCGCCCTTGCGTAATCGCTTCGAAATCACGACGATCGCCCGCTTCGGCACGAAGGCCACGGGCGAGATCGCGCTCTCCGCGGGTGCAGTCCTCCTGAACGCCGGAAGCATCGCCGAGTTCGGACGCGCATGGAACCGGCGGGCGCGCTGACATGATGACCTCCCGGCTGCGGGCACTCGATGACGATCTCCCGCCGAACCCCCATCCCGGTGAGCCCGAAGGTTCGCCGCGGCGGCGCTTCCTCGGGCTCGAGATCTTTCTCATTGCGACGTCATGTTGGGTCGCTGCCGCGGCCTTTCGACCCGTGTTCGTGACCGTGCGAACCTTCACCGCCCCCACGTTGATCGCGGTCACCCTCGCGACCGCGATCGGGGTGGGTGCTGCGCGGCGTGATGTCCCGGCTCGCTGGTCGCTGGTCGGGTCGGCGGTCGTCGCGGCCGTGTTCGTCGCCTACACGATTCTCGTCGGGGCACTCGCGGGCGGGGTTGTTCCGGGGCCCGAAACGGTCAGCGGGTTGCGCGACGGTATCGGACGCGGCTTCTCCACGATGCTCGGCGACTCGCTTCCCCTCTCCAATCACACCCTCGCGCTCGTGTTCGTCACGCTCGCGAGTTGGTTCGCCGCAGCGCTCGCCACCGAACTCACCCAGCGCAGCGCCATCCCGTCGCTCCCGCTCGTCGCGCCGCTCGCCCTCTTCGCCCTCGCCATGCCGATCGTGGCACCGACCCATCCGCCGAGCGCCTGGCACATCGGCGGCTTCATTGCGCTGCTCCTCGTGATCGTGCTCGTGCGCGCCGTGCCCGACCCGCGCACAACTGGCACCGTCATCGGGCCACGCGTCGACGGGCTGGCCGAGTTCCACTCTCGCTCTTTGCTGAGTTCGCGACTCGCCCTCGGCGTGCCGCTCATCGTCTTGTGCGCGGCGGTTGCGCCGATCCTCGGCGACGTCGTAACCAATCGCCGACCCTTCGACCCGCGCAACCTGCGCGACCAGCAGGTCGAAGCAGTCCGAGTCGATGACCCGCTCGGGGAGTACAAGCGCATCGTCGGACAGACACCCGCCGTACCGGCGTTCCGGGTCACGCTCACCGGTACGACCCCGCTCGAGATAGCCCGGGTCGCCGTCGTGCGCCTCGACGTCTACGACGGCGTGCACTTCACCACCAGTGACCGCTACGCGGTGGCTGGTCCGGTCCTAATCCACCCGGAAGACCGGCCGTCGTCGGGTCGCGACGTGATCCTGAAGTTTTCGGATCTCGGCCTCGACGACCCATGGTTACCGACCGGCGGCACCCCGACCCGAATCGACCTGCGGGGGGTCGGGTTCGACCCGCGTAGCGGGGACCTTCTCGCGCCCGGGAGCGTGAAGGGGCTCGGATACGAGATCCGTGCCCGTGTCACCATCGCGACGAGTGCCGAGCTCGCGGCCATCGCCGTCGACTCCCGCGCCGACGCCGACCCATATCGTGCACTACCGGGCGGACTCCCGCCGAACATAGGGCGAATCGCAGGCGAGGTAACGGCCGGAGCAGCCTCGCCGGGTGAGGCACTCGACAAGCTCATGACATTTTTCCGTACCGGCTTCGCGGTCGAGGCTTCGAGCCCGGCCGGCCATAGCGCAGGTCGGCTCGATCAGTTCCTCCGCATCGATCGATCCGGCAACGCCGAGCAGTTCGCAACCGCGTTCACCGCGATGGCCCGCAGTCTCGGCTATCCGTCCCGCGTGGTCGTCGGATACAAGCTCGTCGCCGACGACAAGGGCACGGTCCGGCCGCTCGAGTTTGTGACCTCGGCCAGCTACCACGTGTGGTCCGAGGTCAAGTTCGATGGACTCGGCTGGATTACCTACGACCCGACACCGAGTTCGGGCGTGTCTCCCTCGGCCCGAGTCGCGGACCCCGTAGCCGTACCCGAGGTGGTCACGCCGACGACGGCTGGCGAGCAACGCACGCCGAGCGCCGTCGGACCGTCCGAGGCCGATCCCGCGTCGTCCGCCGGATCGGCCTGGTGGCGGCCGTACGCGTGGGGCTTGGGCGTTGTGGGCAGCGTCGCCGCGCTGGTGGGCGCGGTGGTGGGCTCGATCCTCATCCTCAAGGCCCGGCGACGCCGGCGACGACGCGGCAGTGGTCCCGCCGCAGACCGAATCGTCGGCGCATGGGACGAAGTGATCGATCGGCTTGTCGAGTTGCATTTCCCGGTCACGCCCAGCATGACACCGCGCGAGGTCGCCCGGGCCACGCAGGCCATCTACGGCACCGCGGCTGCGCTACCGCTGTCGTTCCTCGTACCCGACGTCGGCCGCGCAGTGTTCAGTCGTCACGAGCCGGACGAGGCGGTCGTCGACCGGTCCTGGGTGCGAGCACTCGAGTTCGAGCAGAACCTCGCCATCACCCTCAATCGACGCCAACGGTGGCGAGCCAGGGTGTCGGTACGCGCGCTTCGCGGCCCGCACTCCGGCGAAGCCACTCGCGCTACGTGACGACCACCGTGTGGGGCGTGCTGGCCACGCCCAACCCGTTCGCGACGACCAGCGTCACAACGTAGCTTCCCGGGATTGCGAAGATGTGCGCGATCGATGCACCCGACCCGGACGACCCGTCGCCGAAACCCCAGGCGACCGATGTGAACGGACCGCCCGTCGAGGTGCTCGTGAACACGAAGGACCGTGGCGCAGCACCGGCCACGAACGTGAAGTTCGCGACGGGAGTCGCCATCGACACCGTGCGCGTCGTACTGCTCGTGCCAGTCGCGTTCGTAACGGTGACCATGACGTCGAACGACGCGCCGGCGCCGAACGTATGCGTGCTGGTTGCGCCCGTGCCGGCGGAGCCGTCGCCGAAGTCCCAGACGATGCTCGTGAACGGTGCGCCGGCCGATGTGTTGGTGAACGTGACGGTCCGCGCCGGACTCGACGCGGCGGCGTAGTTGAACGCGGCGGCCGGCGCCTGAACCGCAACCGCCACGGAATTGACCACCTCGCTGGTCGCACCCGTCGACGCCACCGCGGTGAGCGAAACGCTGTAGGTACCGAGGGTCGCGAAGCTGTGGGTCACGGCCGCACCGCTACCGGTGGCGCCATCACCGAAGTCCCAGGTGAGCGAGGTGAACGGACCGCCGGTGGTGGTGTTCGTGAAGGTGATCGCCTGGAGAGCGATGCGGGGGTTGCTCGCGGTGAACTCGGCCGTGATCGGCGGCACGACCGAGATCCGTACCGTCGCCGACACCGAGCCCCCGCCGTTGGCCACGGTGAGGCGCACGTTGTACAGACCGGCCGCCGCGAAGACGTGCGACGGGTTCGATGCCGTCGACGCAGGCGAACCGTCGCCGAAATCCCAGGTGACCGAGGTGAACGGACCACCGGCGGATGTGTCGGTGAAGGAGACCGCACGACCCGCGACGGCTGGTGCCGACGATTGGAACGACGCCACCGGTGGCGGCACGGTCACGTTCACTGTCGCGACAGAGGTGCTCGTCGCAGTGACATTGCCCATTGTGAGCCGCACTGTGTATCCACCCTGAGTCGCGTAGGAGTGCGACGGACTGGGCGCTGTCGAATTCGGTGTCCCGTCACCGAAATCCCACCGCACGGTGCTCGCTGCGCCGCCTGTGGACGTGTTGCGGAACACCACCGGGGTCGCAGTAGTGGGGGCGGTCGGCGTGAACTCGAACAAGGCCACGGGCGCAGGCGGGTTGACATCGACGCGCCGGACGACGAACGGGGCGCCCGACACGTTCGTCACCGTCATCCGCACGTCGTAGGAGCCGTTTCCCGCGAAGGTGTGCGAGGGGTTGCGCTGGGTCGACGTGGCCCCATCGCCGAAGTTCCACAGCCATGATGTCACGGGGCCACCACCCGACGAATCGGCGAACTGCACAGCGCTCCCGGCCATGGGAACCGCGGGTGAGAACGTGAAGGCCGGTTCGGGCGGAGCCGGCAGAACCGCGACAGTGCGCTGGGCGACGCTCACCCCCCGGGCATTGGTCACCGAGAGGCGCACCACATACGTACCGACCCGGTCGAAGAAGTGTGTCGGGTTGCGTTGGGTGACTGCTGGTGAGCCATCGCCGAAGTCCCACGACCACGAGGTCGCGGCGCCGCCGCTCGACTCGTCGATGAAGACCACCGGTGTATTCGAGGTGACGGTGTTGGGAGCGAACGAGAATCCGGCGACAGGCGCAGGGAGCTGAGCGACGATGGTGATCTGCTGGGTTGACACGTCACTGCCGGCCGCGTTCGTCGCGAGCAAGCTCACGGCATAGCTCCCGGGGCGCCCGAACGGATGGGTGACCGACGTGCCCCTGGCCGAGGTGCCATCACCGAAATCCCAGGCGAGCTGTGTCGGGTTGTTGGTCGACAGGCTCTGGAAACGGAGCGCCTGACCGTCCTCGGCCGTGTTCTGGGATACGACGAACCGGCTCACGGGCACTGCCACGATCTCGTTCACCATGATTGCCGCAGTCGCGGTGCTCGACCCCGCGGAGTTCGAAACGACCAGCGTGACCAGGTAGCTCCCTGACTTGGACCACGCGTGCTGCACGACCGGCCCATTGGCGCTCGAACCGTCACCGAAATTCCACTGCAATTGGGTTGCATTGCCGCTCGACCGAGAGAAATAGCTCACCAACTGTCCGACGCTCGTCGTGGCCAGGCCGCCGCCGATCGCGGCCACCGGAGACTCGACCTTGTCGAATACGGTGATCAACGCGGGCGGCGACGTCGACGACCCGGCCTGATTCGCGACCGTCACCGTGACCTGGTAGGTCCCCGCAGCGCGGTACGCGTGGGTGATCGTCGGACCGCTTCCCCCCGACCCGTCGCCGAAGCTCCATTGCCACTCGATGGGATCGCCCGCGGAGCGATCGGTGAATGTGATCGGTTGACCCACTTCCACTCGCGCGGCGTTGAACCGGAAATCGGCCTCGGGCCTGGCCCGCGTGGCATCCGCCAGAACCGTGATCGCCACGCTCGCCGTGGCAGATGCGGTCGCGTTCTCCACCCGCAAGGCCACCGTGAAAATACCTGCCTGGTTCCAGGTGTGGGTCGATTTCGGTCCCGTCGCAAAGGTGCCGTCGCCAAATTCCCAGGTCCATGCGGTGGGTTGCCCGCTCGAGGTGTCGGTGAACACGACGGGTTGGCCGATCTTGACGGATCGCGCGGTGTAGGTGAAGTCGGCCACGAGTCCGAGGCGCTCGGCGGGTGTGCTCGGCAGGTTGGTCGGGTCGGACGACGGGTCGATCGAGGTCGCCCCCCGCGATGCAGACCCCTTCGAGCCCACCGTGCCCTCTGTTCCGGTTCCAGCCGAGGCGCCGCTGCGCCCCGTCGCGCCGCTAACCGGCGCGCCGCTCGAACCCGTGGTGCTGGCGCCGCTCGTCCCACCCGATCCAGAGCTGTTGGCTGCGACGGCGCCACGACCACCGGAGCTGCCCTGGCCTATGGCACCTACGGTGAGCCGCGCGGTCTTGTCGACCCGCAGCGATACGCCGTCTCGTCCGAGCACCCCGGCAAGTGTGCCCGCAGGGTCGTTGAACCACACGGTTCCATCCTGGTCGACCAGGTCGAACGGGCGGCCTGCGGGGAGACCGAGGCTGTAGCGGTTCACAGGCGCGGCTTCGAGCGCGTTCACGACGATGATCTCGCCTAAGGTGAGCAGAGGCAGATACACGAAACCGCCCGCGACAACCGGAACCCCGAAGACAACGGGCACCGGCGGGTTGAGCGCCGGCAGGTTGAGCGCCAACGATGCGCAACTGCCGCGGCCCGTGTCGGAGATACGCACGCCGCCGGCGCTGTCGACGACCACGGCGATCTCGGCGCCGGCAGAGGTCGAACCTCCGCTCACGAGTGACACACCCGCGGCTATTGCCCCGGTGAGACAGGATCGCCCGCGCAACTTCGCGGTGTCGAGCCGATGGAGTGCAGGCAGGCTCCGGTCGATGACATACGCCCGACCGCCGGCCGAGACGAGTCCCACCGGTTCGACCGTGTCGGGCAGCGGCACAGTCGATACGTCGCCGGCGACCGCTACCACTTGCCCCGTGTCGGTCCGGCCGTAGATCGTTCCGGCCGCGTCCGTGACCACGTCCGACAGCGTTGAGCGCAGCGGAACCGACCCAGTGGGAATCCCGCTCACCCGGTCGAGTCGGTGCACGGCGTCGGCCGTCACGACGCGGGCGCCGGCATCGCTCCACAGCAGGCGCGAACGCTCATCGATCCCGAGCAGTGGGGCGCGTTGAGACAAGGTCAGCGTGACGCCGTCGATCTGGCCGACTTCGCCCGTCGTTCGATTGAGCACGACCGCACCCGAGCCGCTCTGAGCGACCACCAACTGCTCACGGGCGTTCGCGGCCTTCACCCGGGCCACGACTTCGCCGCGACTGCCCGATCCGGCGTGGACCAGCACCACCTCACCGGTCGACGTCGAAGGCAACCACACGGTCAGATCGCGGAACAACACCGATTGTGACGAGCTCGAGCCGACGCGCAACGCGAACACCGCGACGAGCGCGACGACGACCCCAATACCGATTCGCTGCGTCCCCACGGACGCGGTGCGTGCGCTCGTCAACTCGCCCTTGCGCCTTTCACGCCGCCCGGCTTCGGCGACGCGCGCGAGGGTACCCCCTCAGCTCGCTCGGAGGGCATAGGGGTATTTGCTTATATTTCCATGCATCTAGCGCGTCGCCGTCGAGCGTTCGGCGCGCGTCCGAGACGCACGTGCGGCCGGCTCAGCGTGCGCTTCGAGGACGCGCCGTCGCGGTGCGCGGGCCCGCGGCCTTCGCTCGTGAAGCCGGCGCGGTCGTCGCCGTCTCGAGCCGGATGACCCGGGCTTCGAGCGCGGCGACCTCACCGGCTCGAGCGGGCAACTGCCGTGCGACCGCCGCGGGAACGCGCGCGTCGAACCGCGCGATCGCCGCCCGGGCGAAGCCCGGTATGTGGGCCACCATCGTGCGGGCGGAAGTCGTTATCGATGTGAGCGGACGAGTCACCGGGGCGACGAGCGGCGCCGACATTCGGGTTGCGTTGTGGGTCGCACGGCGGCCGAGCTCGATGGAACGGGTGAGCGGGAGAACGAGCAGATTGGTCATGCTGAAATGATACGGCCGCGAGCGTTTGCTTGCAATAGTTCGCACCAGTGCGACCGGCCACGTCGACGCGCTCAGAACGATCCAATGAGCTGCCGCACGACCTCGGCCGCGTTCGCTGCCACGAGATCAGGCTGCGGTTGCACAGGCAGGTCGCGGCGCGTCGTGACACCGGTCAGCACCAGGGCGAAGCGGTACCCGAGGGCCCGAGCGAACGCGCCGTCGGTGTCGGCGCGGTCACCCACCATCACGCCGGTCGGGCCGAGACGATGGCGCACCAGATCGGCAATCGGCGCGTACGGCTTGCCGGCCACCTGGGCGACCGAGCCGGTGGCAGTGACGATTGACGCGAGGATCGCGCCCCCGCCGGGCACGAGTCCGGTCGCAGTGGGATAGGTCGGGTCGTCGTTCGTGCCAATGAGGCGCGCCCCACCCCACACTGCCCGCGCCGCCGCGGTCATGCGGGCGTAGTCGAACTCGGGGTGATAGCCGACGATCACCGCGTCCGCCGCACCGTCGGTCACCACGATCGCACCGCGTGCCTCGAGGGCTTCGCGGACACCGGGTCCACCACACAGCAGGACCCGCTCGCCCGCCTCCACAAGCGACGCCGCCGCCAGAGCGGAGGTGACAACTCGACCATGGCCGTCGATTCCGTGGCCTGCCAGCTTGGCCTCGACGGCGCCAACCGGGAGCGCAGACATGTTCGTGACGAACAGCACCTCGGCGTGGCCCGAAAGCAACGTGCCGATCGCCTGGGCCGATCCGGCGATCGGCTCGTCGCCGCGCCAGATCACCCCGTCGAGATCGAAGACCCAACCCATGCCGCCATCATGACAGGCGCTGGCGGCACCGCCCGGTACCGAACGGCGTTTCCGACCGGCGGTTCTGCTAGGACTGGGCGGTGCCCCGTTTCGAGCCGTTCCCTGCAATCCGTTACGCCTCCGAGTTGGTCGACATCCAACGCATCGTCGCCCCACCGTATGACGTCATCAGCCCCGATCGACGCGCGCTATTGGCCGCGGCAGACCCCCACAACGTCGTACACATCGACCTTCCCGACGAGGCCAACGGCCTCGGTCGTTACGACGTCGCTCGCGAGACCTTCAGCGCGTGGCAGCAGTCCGGAGTCTTGCGCGCCGACCCCGAAGCGGCGTTCTACACCTACAGCATGAAGCTCGACGACGTCGCGGGGCGCCCGGTGCGCACTGTCGGGGTACTCGGGGCACTCCAGCTGTCGCGACCTGGAGAAGGCCACATCCTCCCGCACGAGCAGACGACGCCGAAGGCCAAGTCCGATCGTCTCGAGCTCCTCCGAGCCACCCGAGCGAACCTCTCCGCCATCTGGGGGCTCTCTCCTGCCGCGGGCCTCACCGCACTCTTGGCCGACGCCGAACCGTTGGCCGAATGGACTGCGAGTGACAACACCCGCCATCGGCTCGGCCGCATCACCGACCCGGCACGCCTCGCGGCCATCAGCAAGGCCGTGGGCGGCGCACCCATCGTCATCGCCGACGGGCACCATCGCTACGAGACTTCGCTCACATACCGCGACGAGCGCCGCGCGGCGAGCATCGACGGTTCTGCCGGTTCAGCCGAGCTCGCGCTGACCTTCGTGGTCGAGTTGGTCGAGTCCGAGTTGACGGTGCTCCCCATCCATCGCCTGCTGCACGATCTGCCCGCGGACATCGACCTGGTCGACGCGCTCGCCCCGTTCTTCGAGCTCCGTCGTATCACGCTCGACGAACACCGCATCGGTGCGGACATGGCCAAGGCCGGCGCCCTCGCGCTCGTGCTCCCCGACGGCGCCTTCTTGGCGGTGCCGCGACCCGAGGCGATGTCCGGTGTCCGCGACCTCGACTCGAGTCGCCTCGACACCGCACTCGCCACGATCGGTCCGCACGGAGTCCGGTACCAGCATGGGGTCGACCACGTGTGCGCCGCGGTGCGCAGCGGCTCGGCCCAGGCCGGCGTGCTGCTGCGTGCCGTGCGCGTGCCCCAGATAGCCGAGATTGCCCGCGGCGGCGAACGCATGCCGCCGAAATCGACGTACTTCCACCCGAAGCCCAGCACCGGTGCGCTGTTCCGCTCGATCGCAATCTGAAAGACCCGGGTCAGCCGACTTCCCAGGTCGGGCCGCTGCGAAGCAGCTTGGCCAGGTCACCCGGACCGCTCTTCGCCTGCGCGGCGGCCAGTTGGTTGTTCACTGCTTCGGCATACTCGGCTCGCTGCACGTTGCGAAACACACCGACCGGTGTCGGCATGAACGGTGAACTCGAAAGCCGCGACAACATGAAGGCGAGCGCCGGATCATCGCGGTGCTCGTCGTGTACGAGAATCGCTTCCTCGCCGACGTCGGCGACATCGACGATGTGCGCCTGGCCATCGGAACCGACGATGACACCGCGCTCCTTGTTCGCCCCGAACCGAATCGGTTTGCCATGCTCGAGGCGGATGAGCATCGTGTCGCGAGCATCGCGCTTGGTGATGGCCTCGAACGCGCCATCGTTGAACACGTTGCAGTTCTGGAGCACTTCGACGAAGGCGGCACCCTTGTGCTCGTGGGCCCGACGGAAGGTGTCCATCATGTGTTCGCGGTCCATGTCATGGGTGCGGGCCACGAAGGTCGCCTCGGTACCGATGGCCACCGAGAGCGGGTTGAACGGATGATCGAGGCTGCCCATCGGCGTGGACTTCGTCACCTTGCCCACCTCGCTGGTCGGCGAGTACTGGCCCTTCGTCAACCCATAGATCATGTTGTTGAACATCAGGATTTTGATGTTGACGTTGCGACGCAACGCGTGGATCAGGTGGTTACCGCCGATCGACAACATGTCGCCGTCGCCGCCGACCACCCAGATGTGCAGGTCAGGGCGAGCCAAGGCCAGACCAGTCGCGATCGCCGGCGCCCGTCCGTGAATGCCATGCACGCCGTAGGTGTTCATGTAATACGGAAAACGCGCCGCGCACCCGATGCCCGACACGAACACGGTGTCCTCGCGCCGCAGCCCGAGGCTGGGCATGAGCATGCGCATGGCCGTGAGTATCGAGTAATCACCGCAACCGGGGCACCAACGGACCTCTTGGTCAGTCGCCCAGTCCTTCGGCGTGGTGACGGCGGTATCGGTCATACAAGGGCCCCCCGGATGTGGTCCGTCAACTCGGCCGCCGTGAAAGGCTGCCCCATGATCTTGGTGATGGATTGCGCATCGACGAGATATTCGGCACGCAGCAGGCGACACAACTGCCCGAGGTTCATCTCGGGCACCAGC